>NZ_JBJDRJ010000042.1:0-34249 GCF_044987415.1 Microbacterium sp. ZW T5_45
CCCCCGACCGTCGCCGCCCCGCCTCCGCGTCGGCCTTCGCATGCGTCACGGACGGGTCGCCGTGCCGGGCCAGTACCGACACCTCCCCCTCCCCGCCTCGCCTCGGCTCCTCGGTCGTCGTCACCGACTCATCGCGGTGGCCGTGACGGACGGGCGCGCGGTGCTGCTCGTGCGTGGTCGGGGTCTGGTTGTCGTCGTTCATGTTGTCTCCTCCGTGTCGGGGCCGGTCAGCGCCGGCCGGGCGAACCAGCGGCCCACCGTGGACGGGTGCACGCCCAGGTGGCGGGCGATCTGCTTGTTCGACCAGCCCTCCTCCTCCCGCAGCAGCACCGCCGCCTCACGCCCCTCACCCGGCGACACCGCCGCCGTCGAGACGGACGGCATCACCGCATGGTCCGAGTCGGCGACAGGCGCTGTCGGCGGGTCGGCAGACAGATCGGATGCGTGTGTGGGGGTGGGGCGGGTGAGGATGACGGTGAGGTGGGTGATCGCCAGCAGTACCAGCGGGGGCACCGCCGCGACGGACGCGGCGAGCACGGCCGGCACGTCGGCGTCGGCGGCGACGACGGCATGGATCGCGTTGGCCGTCACCGACACCACCGCCCCGGCGGCCAGCAGCACCCACGGGTACCAGGTCTGGCGGTGCCCGGCCAGGGCGACCACGGCGACGGTTGCGACGACGATGATGCCGTCCACGATCAGCGGCCACGCCCACGCCTGCCCCGCCTCGATCCCGGAGCGGCGGGCCAGGTCCGCCAGTGCGGTGAACGACAGCCAGAACGCTCCCGCGGCGATGAACACCGTCCCGCCCGCCGCGGTCACCACCGCCCACCGCCTCCCTGTCTGCGTCGCCATCACAACCCCCTCCCCGGCACGACCGGGCGCGCCGGCCCGGGCCGGCGGTCGAACCAGCCGGCTCCTGCCGGTGACGCGCCCTGCGTCGGGGAGGTCGTCGTGCGCCGGGCGGGGTGGACGGCGCGGTAGGCGGATCGGACGGTCGCGGTGATCTCCCGCGGCCCGAAGTCCGACTTCGCTGCCGTCAGCACCGCATCGAGCGCATCAGCGAGGGGGACGCCGCCCTCGGCCAGTCGGCACGAGGCCCAGAACAGTTTGAGATTGCGGTCGGTGTCCTGCCGGTCCAGCCACCGCGCCAACCGCTCCGCATCCTCCCGCCCCACCCGCTGCCCGCCGGCCGGACGGGCGCGGATCGGAGGGCGGGGGTCGAGGAAGTCCCGCAACCTGCCCGCATCCAGCTCGCGTCCAGGACGAGGGGCGACTTGCACGATGCGGTATCCGGCCGTCGCGCCGTCGATGGGTCGGGTCGAGGGCGGGACGATGATGTAACCTCCGTCGCCACGGAAATCGACTCCCACGCGCCCGGCCTGCCAGGACCGTTGCGCGGTGCCCGGTGTCGCCGGGTAGTAGGCGTGCATGCCGTCCGTGGGGGTGCGCACCAGCAGCTCCCACCCCTCGACCAGCCCGGCGTCACGGGCACGACGGAAGCTCTCCCGCCCGTCGACCGCGCCGTGCACGTCCACATCCACCACCACCAGCCCAGACGCCGCACCCGTCGGGACGGCGATGTTCGCGCCCGGCCAGCGTCGCCACCACGCCGACACCTGGGCGGGAGCGGTACTCGCATCGTGGAACCCGTGCCCGGTCAGGGGGCGCTTGCCGCCCGGCACGCACGGGAACACCGGCACCCCGGCGTCCGCGAACCGTGCCGCGGCCGCCGGCAACGGCAGGCCCGCTGCCTCGGTGAACAGCGACATGGCCCGCATCACAAGCCCCTCACCGCGGCATCCGCCACCCGCGACACCCGCGCCGGCTCCACCCGCGGCGGCGTCGCAGGCCGCTCCGCCCGCCCTGGCCGTTCGGTGCGCGGGGCGTCGCGGTTCAGGCCGGGCGGGTCGCCTCCGTCGAGCTGCACGGTCGGGAGGGCATCGAGGATCGCCCCGGCGGTCTTGCGGACCCGCTCGCCGGTGGCCTGCACCACCTCGGCCGGCTCCTTGTCCTTCACCGTCCCGGCCCACCCCGACACATACGGGATCGTGTACGAGCTGGTGTCCATGCCGTGCGCGGCGCCGATCATCAACGCCACCGACTCCGCCTCCACCTCCCCGATCCCTCGATGTCGCGTCGCATCGGGGTTGTCGGGGCCGTGCAGGCGCACGTGCGCGAGCTCGTGCGCGAGGGTCTTCACCTGCGCGGCATCGTCCATGTCGATCCGCACCGTGACCGTGCGATTCGTGTAGTCGGTCAGGCCGTTCGCGCCGTGGATCAGCCCGGCGTGCTCGACCCGCAGCACCGCGAACCCCTCCGCCTCCACCAGGCCTGCCAGCCCGTCCCAGAGCCCTTCCGGCGCCTCGCCTTCCAGCAGGACCGGCGCAGCGCGCTCGGGGATCGGATCGCCGGAGGTCTGCGACACGTCCCACACATGCGCCGGCTTCGCGCCCACCATCCGCGAGCGCACCGCCTCGCCCGGCTTCGGCTTCTCGAACCGCCCCAACCGGCGCCACGACAACGAGTCCTGCGGAGTCGAGGACGCGAAGCGGCCCGTCACCGGGGCGAAGATCATGTACCCCGGCTGGCCCTTCTCCACCTGACGCCCCAGGGACTGCCACTGCTTGTACCCGGCGACATACGACGGCTCCGACGCAGACACCCGCCCCTGCTCGAAAGCAACGAGATGCTGAGCCCAGATCAGCAGCGTGTTCCCGAACGACCGCGACCGGAACCGGCCCGCGAACTCCAACGCACGCCGCCAGTCGTCCCCGGAGGAGAGCTGACCGACCGCAGCCGCCAGCCGTTCATGCAGTGCGTCGAGCTTCGCATCCCGCGTGCCCCGCGGTTCCTCGGTCGTTGCCATCGTCGTCCTCCTCCCGGTAGTGGCCGGAGGCAGATGCCTGTGGCCCTTACGACCATGAGGTGCGCCGGGAGCATCAGACGAACGAGGCGGACGGAACGGAGAGCGACGGTCGCCAGGGTCCGTGATGAACCCGACATTTCCCCCGGTCTACCCGCCATGAACGGGGCGTCGAGCAGCAAGGGCATTATCCGCGACATCGGAAGAGAAACAGGAGTCACATGACGAGTTCGGATGCTGGTCGCCTACCGCCGAAGGGGGTGTACGTACAACTTGAAAAAGTTGTTCAGGGAACTCCCAAGAAAAAGAGAAGCGCCCCCGATATCGGGTGCGTTTCTCTTTCCTTGTTCGTCAGGGACCTGGGCGAGATGTCTTGAACTGCGTGAGTGGCGTGTTCCTGGGCTCTGTTACTCATCGAGCCCACGCCGAAGTCGTCGGTCCTGCAAGTGCGAAGAGGGGTGAGCCGTCCGCGTACTCTCCCTATGTCCGCAGCGGTTCGTCCTTGCCGCTCCGCTTCCTACCGGTTACGGTCTCGAGTTCGGTGTCGATGGGCTCAGGGCTGTCTCTCGGAGCAAGGTGCTGGTGGGGGAGATTGTCTAGCCGAGTATACGAATGCCCCGAAGGAGGCATCGCAGTGATCGCAGCCCTCCCGAGCAGATAAATGCGGATGCGGATTGAGACGGTACTGCGATGGCGGCAGGCCGAAACGACGTCTGAACCACGCCGATGCGACCCGTGGGTCGGCCCAGCCGACCCTTAGCGCGGCATCAGCCACGGAAAGCTCGGTCTCCTCGATGAGCCGCGTGAACTCGGTAAGCCGGATCTCCGTGAGGAACCGCGTCGGTGAGGTTCCTGTGTGGGCGACGAACAAGCGCGTGAGGTGTGAACGTGAAACTCTCACGGAGTCCGCTAATGCTGCCACAGTCCATTGCTCGTGCATTCGTGTGCTGAGCAGGCGCACAGCTCGGCCTACGTGGCCGAGCATGGTGGCGTCCGTAAGTCGCCCGCGAATCGGGGGCGCTGTCGCCCCAGAAGGAGAACGCGGCTTTCCTTGAAAAGTCGGTGCAAGAAAGGTAGGCGCAACAAGACCTACCCATCGCGCGAACAGCTCCACAGTGCGAGCTGTGGCAACCTCAGGGACGTCGCTGCCATCACGGAGAATACTCATCTGCCGCCAGAGCGGGGCAAGAAGTTGCAATCGCGAGATGCCTGGCATGAGCAGCAGGGGTGCGCCGTCCCAATCTTTAGGGTGAACTCCCGGGCGTACGCGTTTCCTATCGGGCAGGAGCAAAGCCATCTGCGCGCGAAGGAATCGCTCGTTGGCGTACACGGTCCACAGGCGTGCTCGCGAGCGCGGTTTATTCGGCTCCATCGTTCCGCGCCGATTGCCAGTGCGTTGCCGGATGCCAGAAGATGGGCGCCCTCAGCAGTTTGGACCTCGACGGTGCCTTCCATGACGTGCATGATTCTGGCGTCGCCGAAGACCACCCGATTGGTCGGAAGGATGTGTGTTGATTCGACGGCGATCAGCGGCAACATGCGGCACCACATGGCGTTGTTTGCTACGTTTCCCGTGCGCCAGCCAATCCGGCGTCGCGCGTTCTCGCGGAGCCGAAGACGTGCGGGATGAGAGAGTGAAGGGTGATGGCGGCCACGCCTTCCTCAGAGGATTCGCGACCATTGGGGCCTCCTCCTACGTGACCGGGGTCGGGAGCCTAGGCTCGCTGCGCCGGGTGCGGCGGCGACCTTCGGGCAGGCTCAGAGAGGCAACGGCCCCTACTCCAGGGCCCGCGGTGAACGGACGTCGTGAGTTCGAGATCGCGACACGTGCAACATCCTCCTCTTGAAGCGAGACCGGCTTCCTCCTGGATAATTGGAGAACAGTCGTTGACACCTGCACCCCCGTCGGACTGTGGCTTCATCGGCTTGCGAGCTGGTTGTACGTAAGGGCAGGCTGATCGCTGAGGATGTGTCCTTCGTCGGGGCGAAGTTCCACACTGGCGCTGGGGATCTCTGCGCGGATGCGGTGAGCAGCAGCTACAGCGTCGAGCATTCGATCCTTCGCCCCGAAGGTCGCAGTCAGTTGTCCGCGAATGCCTTGCAGTACTTCGGTTGAATGTTCGGGAAGTGCATCGGTTCGGGGCGAGAAGTGCGCAAAAGTGCGGAGCGCGTAGAGATCGAGCTGCGCCTGGAGTTCGGTTCGCGGTTCTTGGTTCTTTCGGGGGCCCGTGAGGTAGGAGAGAGCGCGTCTTCGACCTGGCTCGCCGAGCGCGGTCAGCAGCCCGGCGACCACGAGTGGCGCGATCTTCCGTGGACCAAAGCCGCTAGATGAGTGAAGTATCAGGTGCGTGACCTGGTCAGGGTAGCTCGCCGCGAACGCCGTAGCGATCCAGCCGCCCAGGGAGACGCCGACATACGCGGCCGGCCCTCCGACAAGCTCACGATGCACTTCGGAAAGCCAAGATGCCTGGTCATGGACGACGAAGGGAATGCGGGTGGGTGTGCTCTGGCCGGGCTCGCCAGGTAGATCGATCGCGTGAACTCTGTGTGTCGCCGTGAGTCGCTGAATCGTTGGTGCCCATGAGAGAGCAGTGGAGCCCGAGCCGTGAAGAAGTACGACGGGCGGTGCGTCTGGAGATCCGCTGGTGATTGTGGCGATGTCGCCAATCGAGGTCGCTATGGTGTGGCGCACGGCGCTAGGCAGGTAACGCTGCAGAAGCGTCTCGTATGTTTCGTGGATTTCGAGGGCGCCCGAATCGCTTCGGAACCGGCGGTCAGTCACAGGTGATCTCCAATGCGTTGTTGATGGTGGTGAGTACGGTCAAGACCGCGTCGAGCGGGCCTGACGCGATCACCTGAAGCGCGTGATAGTCGGGCATGCTCACAATCTGAAGGGCTACTCGGGGCGCTGCCCCACTCACATTGAGCAGTGATGAGATCCGCTGCTCCTGTTCGGCGCTGGCCGCGTCTACGCGGACAACGACAGATGCCGTTGTGCGTGTTGCCGCCGTGTCGCCGGGGTCCGGTGAGGGTGCCACTGTTCCACGCTCGATGAGCTTCAGGTCCTCGATGTGGATGCGGTATTGCTTCCCGATGCGCGTGGCTCGGAGGCGTCCAGCTCGGATGTACTCGCGCACCGTACGAGGTCGAAGTTGAAGACGCGCAGCCACATCGTCAACACTCAAGAGTTCATCCATAGATATATAGTTACATAAACAACCATATACGTACAGATGAGAGATCGTCTGAACCCGGTCGCGCCGAGAGTTAGGGCTTTGGCATGCACAATCCATCGGCAACGGCAGTCCGACACCAGCGGGGTCGGCGCAACCATCGCTCGAGAGACGCAAGTGGTGGGGTCTGTTCACCGCTTCGGGTGCAGTCTGCGGGGTCGCCGGACTTCGATAGCGACGCGCGCTGAGTACGGCGCGGCGCCGGCAGTGATCGATCCGTTCGCGTTGCAGCGCGTCTGCGGTCGTACGTGGCTGTCGCCTTCTCTGTAGGCGGTCGCGTTCCTCACGCCCTCGCCGCCGCCCAGCGCTCGGCCTGCATTCTCAGCAGTGTCCGCAGATCACTTAGGTCGACGCTGTAATCAACGATATGGAGTCCCAGTGCGGAGTCGGATGTATCTGGGAGCAGTCCCGAGTGATCAGAGATCTGAAGCCACGAGTTGTTGCTCGTCGCGTCGCCGGTGAACGAGCAGCGGCCCGAAAGGGCGCCCGGAGAGGAGCGGTATCCGGTCGTGTCGGTGGGGAGCGTGTAGCCCGTGAGCACGTGTGTCAGTGCACCATTGGGCGCGATCGCGTGACCGCGTACTAATAGGCTCGTGGGGAGGATCGGCCCCAGCGTAGTCTCGGCATCTGGGGATGTTCCGGTGAGAACGGCGGTGGGGTTGACGCAGGCGATGCGGTGGCCCGGGTCCAGGTTGGCGGCGAGGCTGCCAGCCGGAGGGGCGCCGCCCTCGGACGCCTCGTAGCTCGAGTATGCGATGATGCAGCCGACTGGCACCGCCGTCGCGATGGGTTCGCATAGCGGGAGGTGCTGAAAGGTTGACGCAGGGTCGTTCCCGCCACCAGCCGCCGCATTCAAGGGCACCTGAACTTGGCCACCGAGCAACACGGCGCTGACGAGCTGAGCGGTCGCTTCGGCGTCGCCGTCGACGGCATGCTGTAGGAGCTTTTCGACGGCGACACTGCCCTGTGAGTGCCCCAGCAGGATGACTCCTCGTCTTTGACCGGTGACTGTGTCAACGTTGTCGTGGGCCCAGTAGTCGTCCCAGGCCTGTTGTACGTCGGCGAAGCCGGGACCGGGGTACGGCTCGGCGCCGGTGAGGGCACTGAGCGCCATCTGCGGCAACGTGCTCTGGCGATACAGTGGCGCAAAGATCCGGCACTGTCCGGTGAGTGGGCCGATCTGTGCCAGGAGAACGGCGATCTCGTCGTCACGCGCGGAGGGTGGCAGCGACCCCACCCTCACCACGGGGTTCGGGAGCAGATCGATGGTCGGGTAGACGTAGAAGCAGTCGACCGGTGGCTCCTCGACGGCAGGCTGCTCGACCACCGCACCTTGGGGGGCGACCACGGTGGTCGACAGGGGGACCGTCGCACCGTCGGGGTACCGCGCCGTCGTCGTGCCGCAGGCGGTCGCGGGATCGTCGGGGTGGCATAGCCAGACGGGTTCAGCGAGGGGCGCGGTGAGAAGACGGGCGGCGGAGCCATCAGAGGGCGCCGCGGAAGCGGATGCCGCTGGGACGACGAATCCAAGCGAGAGCGCGCCCGCGAGCGCGGCTCCCGCGGTGAGGAGGGGGAGGGGGCGAGGCATCATTGCCTCCTTTCATCGGGTGCGCCGGAGGACGCACAGAGGGACGGGCGGTGTCAGCTGGCTCCGAGAAGTCGGCGTCGAAGTCTTCGGCGTCGCCGCACCTGGAACCAGGTGATCCGGGTGATGGCGAGCAGCTTCCTGACGTGGCCGGGGTGGTGCACTGTGCCGAACGTGCCGCGGCCGGGGGCCGCGGCGATCCACCGCTGCAGCGCGCGGAAGCTGTCGATCTGACGCGCAAGCAGGTCGAGGTCGATCCCAGCGTGACGAGTCTCGGCGAGCAGCGACGCTGGCGCCGTGACGAGCGCGATGGCGGGGATGCCCTTCTCGAACAGCGGCTCGCCCTCGCCGAGGTGCACCAGTGCTCCCGGCTTGACGGGGTGGATCGGGCCGGAACCCTTCCACAGTCTCCGGGAGAGCGCATCGAGCTCGGGCGTGGTCGCGTACAGCAGTTCCGGCTCCGGTCCTTCGTCTGCGTGGCCCGTACGCGGGAAATCGTCGCGTCGCCGCCGGGCGCCGAGGTGTTCGATGACGAGTCCGGCCACGGCGGTCAGGCCGGCGGCATCGGCATCCCACATCTCCGGATGCGCCTGGAGCCATGCCGTGGTCGCTTGGCCGTGGAGGGTGACCGCGGGGATGCGGAGGTGCCCGGCCGTCAGGACGAAGACGATGGTGCGGTCGTGAGGGATCGTGGCGGCGTCCTGCGCGAGTGCGAGCAGGCCGATGTGGCCGTTCTCCTCGATCGCATTGCCGCCGTCGCTGTGCGTGACGACCAGGATGCTCTCGTCGGCGTGCGGTCCTGCGCCTGGTGACACGGCCCAGACCGTGTCCATCGTCGCTCCGTGGTGACGTGTCGCCTCCAGAGTGAGGGTCGCCTGGTCTCCGCGTCGTGCCGCAGCCAGGATGCGGTCGCCTTCCGATTCGGGGACCCATACGGCAGGCACGCCCTGGTGTGGGCGGGTGAACGGCAGGTATTGGCCCCGCGCCTCGTCGTCGCCGAGCCCACGCCACACCGCCACCACGCCGACGACGCCCGCGTCGCACGCGGCGGTGAGGTCGGATCCAGCGAGCTCGACGGCGATGACGGGATTCGCGACCGTCTCGAACGGAAGATGACCATCCCAGGAGTCCAGCAGGAGCGAGGCGGGCGCTTCGAGGTTCTCGACCTCGATCACGGCGATGCGCCCGGAGGCCTCCGCCCACCTCTTGCGACGTCCCGGGACCAGCGCGAGGGGAGCGCTGATGCCGGCAGGGCCGGTCTCACCGGAGTACGGCCACGGTGACGAGACGTCCACCGGACCGTCACCCAGGGTGAGGAAGGCGCCGTGCTCCGGAGGGTCCCACCGTTCGAACGTGTGCATGTCGCGTTCGACGGCGTACCCGAGTTTGGCAAGTTCGGCGGCGACCTCGTCGATGAGCATTCGGTGGGCAGCGTTGCCGGATCGGCGGGGACCGAGAGCGTTCAGCCGATCAATCTGAGACGCGTAGGAATTCATCCTGACGCCCCGGTCCTGGTGGATGCGCGGGATGCCGACAGCGTGGCCAGGCGGCGGCCGATCTCGCGCTGCACCGCCGGGCTGGCGTACTGGAAGACGACCTCGGCGAGGGTCTGGCCCCGCGTCCACCGGGTTGCTGCGCGCATGGCTTCGACCGCGGCAGGGCGGTGCTCGGCGAGTGCCTCCTCGATGACGGACAGCGCTTCGGCGTCGTCGACGATCTGTGCGAGGGAGGAGTCGAGGCTGACGGCGCCGAGAGGCCGGGGCATGGGGGAGGGAATCGTCCACGTGTGGATACCGGCGTGCAGGACGCGTGGGCCGTCGGGGCCGGGGACTTCGGCCTCGACTCCGCTCGGGACGGTCGCGCGTATGTGGACCTCGGCTCTCTGTCGGCGCCATTCGACCTCGATCCGCCCCGAGGCGCTGTCGAAAGCGACGGCGGCGTCGTCGACCCCGGGGAACGGGCGCGGTGCGATGCGCACCCGTCGGGCTCCTGGCTCGAGCACGGTGAGTCCGCCGAGCTCGCGATGCATCCAGTCGGCGACGGCACCGAGAGCGTAATGATTGAAGCTGGTCATATCGCCGGGGTTGATCGAACCGTCCGGGAGCATCGAGTCCCACCGTTCCCAGATCGTCGTCGCGCCCATGGTGACCGGATAGAGCCAGGAAGGGCAGCCGGTCTCCAGCAGCAGCCTGGACGCCTCGTGATCGTGACCTGTCGCGGTGAGCGCGTCGAGGATCAGCGGTGTGCCGACGAACCCGGTCGCGACGCGATAGCCGTTCTCTCGGACGAGGTCGGCCAGGCGTGCACCGGCGGCCGGGCACAGGTTCTCGGGGAGGAGGTCGAAGGCGATGCCGAGCGCGTAGGCCGTGGGAGTGTCGGAGACCATCCGTCCTGCCGCGGTGACGTACTCGTCGACGAACGCGGCGCGGACATCGTCGTGTATCGTCCGGTAGCGCGTCGCGTCAGCGGGCTCTTCCAGGAGGTCGGCGGCTCTCGCAAGCAGCGCAGTCGATCGTGCGAGGTAGGCGGTGGCCACGAGCCCCGGTGCGGTCATCGCCTGGCCCGGGCGGTCCGGGGGAGCGGTGGGGTCGAGCCAGTCGCCGAACTGGAAGCTGCCCTCCCAGATGCGGCGCGGGCCCGCCAGCCGCAAGCACAACTCCACCCAGGCGCGCGCGCTCGGATACTGGCGTTCGAGGGTGTCGCGGTCGCCGAAGAGCCGTTCGAGCACGTCCGGGACCACCACTGCGGCGTCTCCCCACGCTGCCGCTGGACGCGACAGCCCCAAGACATCGGGCACGACGAAGGGAACGGTGCCATCGGCATCCTGTTCGAGTCCAAGATCTCGAAGCCACGAGTCCAGGAAGCTGCGGACGTCGTAGAGGAATCCAGCGGTCGGTGCGAACACCTGGATGTCTCCGGTCCAGCCGAGGCGCTCGTCGCGCTGCGGGCAGTCGGTGGGGATCGACAGGAAGTTGCCGCGGAGGCTCCATACCACGTTGTCGTGCAGCTTCTGCAGCAGCGGGTGCGAGGTGTGGAACCATCCGGTGCGTGTCATGTCGCTGTGGATCACGACTGCTGTCACGTCGGCGGGGTCGAACTCGCCCGGCCACCCCGTGATCTCGGCGTATCGGAAGCCGTGGAAGGTGAACTCCGGTTCCCACTCCTCGATCTCGGTGCCTGCCAGGGTGTAGCTGTCGGTGGAGATCGCGCGGCGCAGTGGACGGGTGCCGAGACTCCCGTCTTCGAGGACTTCGGCGTGCCGCAGTGTCACCGTCGTCCCCCGGGGTCCCGAGACGCGGATGCGCAGACGCCCGACGAGGTTCTGCCCGAAGTCGAGCAGGACCGTTCCCGCGGACGAGGAGAGAACCGCCGCGATCGGTCGCTGTTCGATGCGGCGCACGGGGGGCGAGATCCGTGGGCCCGGTGCAGGGTCCGCGTCGAAGACCTGCGCGGCAGACCACCGTCCCGGCGCCGCGAGGCGTGCGTCGTGATGTTCGCCCTCGTACAGTCCGCTGTCGGTGATCGGTCCGTCCGCGGCCTGCCAATCGGCTCCGCTGCGGATCCACTGCCTCCGGCCGTCGCCGTGCTCCAGGAGGAGCTGGGCGGCCAGGCGGGGCTGATCGCCGTACCGGGGTCGAGCATTCTGCCGGAACCCGAACCGCTCGGTCGCCCAGGTTCCGGCAAGCCGGAACGTCATCGTGTTCATGCCATCGTGCACCAGCGCTGTGACGTCGGTGGTGTCGTAAACGGTCCGCTTGTCGAACGGCGTCCAGCCGGGTTTGAGCACATGATCGTCGACATCGGTCCCATTCACCGCAGCTTGGTACGAGCCCACCGCGGTGGCGTACAACGTGGCCCGCACCACGTCGGAGGCGTTGAACGTGTGGCGCAGGGTAGTGGGCTGTGCGTGACGTTCCGGTGTGGGGTGGCCGACCCAGTCGGCGCTCCACTCGCCGTCGTCGAGAAACCCGGCAATGATCGTGACGGGATCGCTCCAATCGCTGAACGCTCCGTCCTTCCCCGCCAACCGTACCCGGAGGTCACCTCGCTGGCGCGCAGAGAGGGAAGCGAACGGCCAGTCGACTCGGAGCCGCTTCTCGCCCTCGTGGCGGGCTACCGCCACCGCGCCGGCGGACTCCCACCGGAACTCGGCCGTATGCTGCCGCCACGCGGCGTCCGTCGTCTCGATGCGCCAGCTGATCACGGGGCTGGGCTGGGAAACAGGATCGCCAGGGCGGGCTGCCTCGACCGTGAGGTGTGCCCGAACCGGCATCGGCATCACGACGATGCTCCCGGTGCGACCGTGGCCGACGAGGTGGCCTCGGGATCGGTACGACTCTCAACGTCGAGTAGGGAGACGTTTCGACGCCGGCGGAAGACGGCCCACGCGATGCCGAGACCGGCGACGTTGAACACGGTCAGCAGCACGTAGAACGCCGTGACACCGGTTTGCAGCAGAAGCGGAGTGACGGCTGCCAGAGCCGCGGCACTGAAGCGTCCAATCGAGATGATCGCTCCCTGCGCGGTCGAACGCAGCAGAGTGGGGAAAGACTCCTGCGTCCAGACCTTCATGATCCCCTCGAAGGCGAAAGCTCCGCCCACGGCAGCCAACAGGGCGCTGATGGCATACGTGACAATGTTCAGACCAGCCAACACGACGACGAGCTTCGACAGGATCATGACGACAGCACCGATCTGGAAGTACAGGAATCGCCGCGGCCCATCGACGATCTTCATGAACCACAGATATCCGAACACGGCGACCGGGATCATCGGCAACGCGATGAGCGCGGCCTGACCCACGGTGGCACCGCCGTACGTGACGACGATGTAGGTGCCGAACTGGCCGCTCGTGTTGGCGACCAGGTTTGTCAGAGCGTAGAAGGCGACGAGAGCAAGGAACGGGATGACATAGGGGGTCCGGATCAAGTCGACGATGCGCGCGCGATCGGCGCGGACCGTGGGCACACCGGATCGGCGCTCGTCGCGTGCGGTGGTCCAGCTCACCGACTCAGGGATCGTGAGGCGCCCGAGGAGTACGAGCAGGGCGACAACGCCGATGTGGCCGAACAGGATCTGTGCTCCGCGGTGCCCCCAGTCGCCGACGACGCTCGCGATGAGCGTGTTCACGACGATGCCGATGATCCACAGCAGGTTGGAGAGGCCCAGCAGGCGGCCGCGGTTCGCGTCGGTCGCCGCCTCGGCGATCGTCGCCAATGACACCGGCAGATCGGCTCCGGTGCCGAGGCCCAGCAGGATGGCACCCGCGACGACGACACCGAACGAGGGAGCGAAGATCAAGGCGAGGACGGCGGCGAGGATGAGGATCATCGTCGCCGTGAAGACGGGGCGCCGCCCGAACCGGTCGCCCAGCCGTCCCCCGATGAGCGCACCGACGGCGATGGAGAGGGTCAGCGAGGCGGCCGCGACGCCCACCTGCCACTCATCGAGCCCGAGCTCCGCGCGAAGGATCACGAGAGACGTGCTGAAGCCGGTGATTGCGGCTGAATCGATGTACGACGCCATACCTGCCACGGTGGCAACCCACCACGGGCGAGCGTGCAGAGGACGAGCGGGCATGGGCTTCTCCTTCGAAGCAGGGGTTCAGCAGACACTTCACCATATCAAGTGATTGTCGCTAGGACAATCACTCGATACACAATGCAGTCGACCGGCGGCTGCTCTGTGTGTCAGTCGCCGTGCGTTCGCGGGTCCCAGTGCGACGGCGGCGGGCCCCATGGTGCTCCGGACACGCGCTGCACTTCACCGCCGACACGTCGATCGAGGTCGCGGACGAGACGGACGAGCAGCTCTTCGAGCCTCTCGCGCTCCGCGTCGTCCCACCCGTCGATCGCTTCGGCGAAGTCCATCTCGCTCGCCGCCACGATGCGCTTGGCTACCTCGCGCCCACCGGGAGTGAGAGCGATCATCGTCTCCCGGCCATCAAGCGGATTGGCCATGCGGCCCACGAGCTCGGCAGCCTCGAGTCGCCGCACGACCTTGCTGAGGTTGGAGCGACCCGTATGGGCGGCATCGGCAAGCTCAGTGGGCCGCGCAGCCCCTCGGTAGGCGAGCTGGTTCATGACCAGGAATGCGAGCATGTCATCGGAAAGAGGGAAACCGCTGCGCCGCAGTAGGTCCTCGCGCCGCGATCCTGACGAAGCCCAGGTGATGACCGCCTGCATCGCGGCTCGGGCATCGAGACCTCCGCCACCGACGACTGGCGCCATGACCGCCGGGGTCGACGGAAGAGCAACGGGAGAGTGGGGGCGGCGCGGCATGCTTTATCTTCTCGCATGCCTTGTCGACGGCGTCGAAAGGAGCGAGCCGCGAGTCGGCTTGTCTACGCAGAGGCGGTGACGCTTCGGGTCGAGTTGCCGTATCGATCACGGCCCGCGGATCACAGCGAGCCGGGTGGGCGACAGTGCCTCTTTCCGGGCTGTGCTCAGCGCAACACGTACGGTCTGTGTTCGGAGCGCAGGAGCGCCCACGAATCAAGACTGCTCCACTCGCCCTTGAACCAGTCGGCCTGGACGGCGCACCCTTCATGACGAAACCCGAGCCGACGGAAAAGGCGTCGGGCGGGTTTGTTGCGCGTGTCGGTGAAGGCGAGGAGCCGGTGCGAGTGCTGTCGATGGAAGAGAGCATCAATGAGCGCCTCGAGCGCTTCTGTCGATGCGCCCGTACCACGGTGGGCAGGTGCAATGGTCACGCCGAGTTCGTAGGTGTGAGGCTGGTCGATAAGCGCATGCACGGCCACGTCACCGACGAGCGCACCGCTAGTGCGGTCCCGAACGGCGATCTGGAGCCAGGCACCGGATTGTGACCGAAGTCCGCGCGGTTGCGCGCCGATGAGCGTGGCGGTGTCTGCCTGGGACCAGGCCGGCGTCCAAGACTGAAACCGTGCCGTGCCGGGATCGGGACGATACTCGGTGAAGCGCGCGGCGTCTGCGGGGGCGAGCGGTGATACTTCGAACCGCTCCGTCGTGAGCGGAAATGCGAGCACGGCAATGAGACTAGTCCAGAGCGCGCTCCCCGGGTGCCGTTCTCCTTGTAGAGCTGTGAAGCGGGGCAGAGGCGATGCCAAGCGTCTCGGTCGGGCGTCGAATCTCCGCGTTTTCGCTCGAGTGATCTCGATGTGAGGTCCGCGCCGACCGTGTGGGCGATGACGGCACGATTCGCGCTTGCGGCGATGAGCATGTGGGGTCTTTCGCGGTGCCGGCCGCATCAGATCTCGCGTGCAACGTCGTTTCCGGCGCGAGCGAGTCCGGGAAGCATCCAGACGATGAGCTCGCTGATCATGGTGCGGAAACGTGCTTGGGCTGTGGACTCTGCCCACTCGTCGACCGCCAGCAGCGCGTCCGGGGCGGGCTCGATGCTCCTGAGGCGGCTCCTCGTTTCTGCGGGACTGACGTGCTGTTCCCGCCGGGATGCAGCGGAGCTGGCCATGGTTACACCGATCAGAGCTTCGTAGCAGACGGTGGCGCGGGCTGGCGACAGTCCCAGGCCCGCCATTTCGACGAGCAACTGATCGACCATCCGCACCATCTGCTCCCAAGTCGCGGTGCCGATCCGTGCCGGGATCGCGGTGGGGTGGGCGACGAGCAGGTCACGAATCTTCTCGAACAGCACGATGAGAGCTTCGAGTGGGTCGGGGCTCGAGTCCAGGTCGGGGATCTCTATCCGCTTCAATATCCGCTCTGTTGCCAGGTCGGCGATCTCGTCGATCGACGCGAAGTACGAGTAGAGCGTCGAGGACCGTGTGCCCAATCGAGCGGCGAGCGAACGGATCGAGAGGGCCTCATAGCCCTGATCGACGATGAGCCCCGCCGCATCGTCGATCACGCGCTCGGGAGTGAGCTTACGGGGCCGGCCCCGCTGTCGCTTCTGTTCGATCATCGTTCCTCACTTTACAGATCGCAAGATCGGAATATGATTACGATCA
Organism: Microbacterium sp. ZW T5_45; assembly: GCF_044987415.1. NCBI lineage: Bacteria > Bacillati > Actinomycetota > Actinomycetes > Micrococcales > Microbacteriaceae > Microbacterium > Microbacterium sp. ZW T5_45. The sequence goes on from NZ_JBJDRJ010000042.1 coordinate 15,630, forward strand.
CCTGATCATAAAAGGAGGCCTCGTGAAACTGGTTCGAACGGCGCTCCGGGTCCGAGGGGATGCTCGGGCGCTCCTTCCGCGGGCGTTAGTGAGTCGAGGCTCTCCACAGGCGGAGCCGTTGGCGTGGCCAACCGGGGCGAGTCCGTACGGTATCGGCGTCCGCGATGCCGTGGTGCGGGGCGTCGGGCCACGCTCCACCGATGGCGTGATCCGTGTGTGGTATCCGGCTCATGTGCCGTCGAGCCTCGCAGCGCGACGCTATTTCGATGGCCCCGATGAGTTGCAGATCATGACGCGCGGGCTGGGGTGGCTGCTCTCGGCGCGCGGTGTACGCGCCCTGGGCGGGTGGCGCACGCGGGGGCACACGAATGCGCCCCCCGCGGCTGGGAGGCTTCCGGTGGTCTTCTTCTCTCACGGATTCACCGGCTTCGTCGGGCAGAACACTCACCTCTGCGAGCGATTGGCGGCGGCCGGCTATCTCGTGATCTCGATCGCCTATCCGGAGGCGGCCGCATCCATCTGCGCCCCGGATGGCTCCTCGAACGTGATGTCCGCCGCTCAGCGTCGTCGCCTGGTCGGTGACCAGTTCGCGAGAGCGATGGTGCGCCTTCTGCGGGCGCGGTCGATCGACGCCGAGAACCGGGCCATCTCGGAGGTGACAGCGGTGGACACGCTTGCGAGAGAGAACGACCGCTGGTCCGTCCACCTCACAGCGATGTTGGACGCGCTCGTTCCCATCGATCAGCGTCGCGCTCGAGTCGACACTGCGACGGCCGCGATCCTCGATGCGGGCGACTGGTCGCGGGTCGCGCTGATGGGTATGTCCTTCGGCGGGTCCACGAGCGCCAACGTCGCACACCTGGACGAACGTGCCCGGGCTGCGATCAACCTGGACGGGATGCAGCAGGGGGACATTCTCCTGGGGCAGGACATCCGTGTGCCGCTGCTCGTCATGTCGTCTGCCGGGTCCATGCTGCCGTCCGGCCGCGTTGTGAACGACCTCCACTACGAGTCTCGGCGAACGGCGACCGGGCGCGTCCAACGCGTCCTCGTGGCAGATGCCGGGCACTACGCGTTCAGTGATCTGGTCGCCTTCGGCGCACGGCGCACGCGTGGCCTACTCGATCTCGGCACCGTGGACCCTGAGCGGATGCTCACTCTTGTCGCCGATACGGTGACGGCGTTCCTCGGCGACGCCTTGGAACCCGGTGGCGACTCAGGAACTGACGAGACGGAGGTGTCGCCATGAGGGTGGACGAATACGTACAGCACGACGCGACGAGCCTGGCGGGCTTGGTGGAACGGGGAGAGGTGAGCAGCGACGCTCTTGTCGAGTGCGCCGCGACGGCCGCCGCCGCGCTGAACCCTCAGTTGAACGCGATCGTGTCCCCCCTGGACGTGGGAGCGACGCCGACTGCGGGGGGTCCGTTGCACGGCGTGCCGATTCTCACCAAGTCCGGCCACGGAAGGAGAGGGGGTCCAGCCGGAGCCGGCTCACGATTGCTTTCGGCGTTGCACATGGGTGAGGACGACATCTTCTGCGGACGGTTGCGAGCGGCTGGCGTCGTATTCGTGGGCGCGACGACAGCTCCCGAGTTCGGGCTCTACGCGGTCACGGAGTCCCGGCTGCACGGGCCGACACGAAATCCCTGGGACCTGACACGGACACCGGGGGGATCCAGCGGCGGATCTGCCGCCGCCGTCGCTGCAGGCATCGTTCCGGTGGCGACGGGAGGCGACGGGGGTGGGTCTATCCGGACCCCCGCACACTGCACGGGAGTGTTCGGCTTCAAGCCGAGTCGCGGACGAACCCCGTTCGAGGGGAACCTTCTCTTCAACATCTCCGTCAATCACGTCCTCACCCGTTCGGTGCGAGATTCCGCTGCGTTCCTCGACGTGACTCAGGGTGCATATCCAGGGGCCCGCTACCATGTTCCGCCGCCCGCCCGACCGTTTGCGGCGGCAGCCGCCAGCGAACCGGGACCGATGCGAGTCGGCTTCGCGACGGCTCTTCCGGGCTTCGCGCGCGCCGATCCCGAGTGCTCCGCCGCAGTGCTGGGGGCCGCGTCAGTGCTTGAGAGCATGGGCTATGACGTGACGGAGTCCTCACCATCGGTCAACTGGGCAGAGTTCTTTGACGCGTTCATGTGCGCGTGGACGCACTCTTTGCCCTGGGCGATCGAAGGTGCACAGCGGCGAGCCGGTGTCCGAGCGGATGCAGACACCTTGGAACCGATGACCCTGCGGTATCGGCAACAGGGCGAATTGGTGACAACTCGCGAGCTCCTGGAAGCGGATCAGGTCTTCCGGCGGGTCACGCGCGCCGTCGACGATTTCTTCGCCTCGTTCGATATCTGGCTCACGCCGACGGCGGTGAGCGAGGCTCCTGCGGTGGGGACGTTCGACCCGGCCGGCGCCGAGGAGTCCGCGCGTGAGTATTCTCTGCGCGTGCTGCGCGACTACTCGGCGTTCACGCCGCTGCTGAACGTCACAGGACATCCGGCGGCATCGGTACCCATCGCCCGCAGCTCTCGCGGGCTCCCCGTTGGCGTGCAGATCGTCGGTCCCGCATGCGACGACGCGCGGGTTCTGGCGGTGTCGGGACAGCTCGAGAACGCCAAACCGTGGCGTGACCGTATCCCTCCCGTCTGGGCGGGAATTCGACCCGAGGCGGCAGGGCGATGACCGACGCGCGCATCGCGGGGTCGGCTCCTCAGGGACGACTTCTTCTGGCTGGATCGGCGTTGGTGCTGGCCTTCAGCGCGGTGGGCTTCCTCGTTCAGACCTTCGGGATCTTCGCGGCCGCGCTCGAGGACGAGTTCGACTGGTCGCGCACCGCCACCTACAGCATCCTGACCATCGCCACGCTGCTCACACCCGTGCTCATCCCGCTGACAGGGTGGGCGTCCGACAGGTTTCCCGTGCGCGTGCTCGTCCTGTGCGCGCTCGGCGCCGAGGTCGTCTGCCTGGTGTTGCTCGGTGTTCTGCCGACCTCCCGGATCGGGTTTGCCGTGCTATTCCTCGCCACGTACGCTACGAGCTTCGGCGCGAGCGTGGTCCCCTTGGCGCGAAGCATCAACCTCGCATTCAGCCACCGCAGAGGGGCCGCGCTGGGACTGCTATTCGCGGGCGCCTGCCTGGGCGCGATCGTGAACCCGCTCGTCGCAGCCATGTTGGTGTCGACGGTCGGATGGCAGGGTGCGTTCATCGCGCTCGGTCTCCAGGTGGCGGTGCTCGCCGGCATCCCCGCGACGCTGTTCATCCGCACCCACCCGTCCCCGCACGCGGCACGACAGTCGCAGACAGAGCAGCCGGCGAGCTGGCGAGCGCTCTTCGGCACGCGGGCCATGTACGTCGTTCTGGGATGGGCTCTGTTCGCCGCGACCGGCTATGGCGGGATGCAGGGCCACCTCGTGCCCCTGCTTGAAGAACGGACGCACGGACCGGAGACTGCCGTGCTGGGCCAGAGCCTGCTCGGAGTCGGGCTCCTGGCAGGCAATCTCGCCGCCGGGATCCTGCTGGACCGCATCGCCGTCCGGGCTCTCGCGAGCCTTATGCTGATCCTCCCGGTCGGCGCCCTCGGCCTCTTGCTGGCGGCGCCTCCAGGGCCGGGCGATCTCGCGATCACCACCACGATCGGAATCGCGACGGGCACCGAAACGGCCATGCTCGCCTATGTCGTCTCCCGATATGTCCCACCGGAGGTCAACGGGCGGGGCCTCGCCGTCGGCATGGTCGCTGTCGCCTTGGGCGGTGGGATCGGCACGATGCTTGGTGCGATCTCGCACGATGCGACCGGTAACTATCACCTATTCGTAGCGGCGAGTGCCGCCTCGCTGATCGTCGCCGCCATCTGGCCCTGGGCGCTTCCACCACGTCCACGAATGGATGAGCCGCGCACTTCATCGTCAATTGCTGAAGCGATGCCTCTGCCAGAGATATAGTCGGAGTATGGTCAATCAGACGCCCACGGGAAATACCATCCTCGGTTACCTCGCACTGCATCCACGGAGCGGGTATGAGATCCGGCGGGCTGCTGCCCGAACACCGTTCTGGGGGCTCAGCGATGGTCAGCTCTACCCGCAGTTGAGGAGGCTCGCGCTCGACGGTCTCATCGCACCGGTAGGCGTCGAAGGCGATGCGCGAGGCAAGCAGGTGTGGCGGATCCTCGATGCCGGTCAGCGTGTGCTGCGACTGTGGTTGCGCGCGCCGTCCCAGCCGGTCGCGACCCGGGACGAGAACATGGTCAAGTTGATGTTCGCCGCGCGTGTGGACAAGGTGGCGGCGGCGGCGCTGATCGCCGAGCGCAGAAGACACTTCACGTCCTTTCGTGAGCACCTGGCCTCGCTCTCTCCGGGCGAGACCTGGTCGGAGGAGGAGCGGCGTTCTGCGGCAGGCATCCCTGACCTGCTGAAGGACTACGGAGTCGAGTACTGCGACCTCAATCTCGCCTGGTGCGACCGACTCGAAGATGCTCTCGGCGTGGAGGAGAAACGATGAATCTCGTCATCGCGGCAGCCGTTCTGATCTGGCTGCTGTATCGGCAGCTCACGGAACGCCCGGTGAAAGAGCGGTCGCTCTTGGGCTGGATCGTTCTCGCCTATGGGGTGTTCCAGGTCTCCAGGTTCGCTCCGTCGTCCCCGGTGACGTCGTGGGACATCGTGGTGCTCTTCGGCAGCGCGCTGCTGGGCTGCGCGCTGGCGACCCTGCGGGCATTCACCGTTCGCTTGCGCCGTCAGGACGACCAGCTCATGCAGCAGGGCACCGTGATCACTGCCGTGCTGTGGATCGTCGGGCTCGGGCAGCACCTGCTCAGTGAGCTTCTGATGCCGACTCCGGCGCTTGCCCAGGCGACGCTGCTGGCGTACTTCGGGCTGGTGATCCTCGTGCAGCGTGGAGTGCTGCTCGCCCGTGCACGAACGGCCGGGCACTTGCCCGCGCGGAGTGCGTGATGGACCAGACACAGAACCACGTCGGGTTCGTCGGCCTGGGGATCATGGGGGAGCCCATGGCGCTTCGCCTGGCCCGAGCCGGGATGCCGCTGGTCGTGTGGAACAGATCACCCCGGGCCGTCGACGCACTGTCGCGTGCCGGCGCGGAGGTCGCGGGGAGCGTGGCCGACGTCTTCCATCGCTCGCGGGTCGTCATCCTCATGCTCGCCAACACCGATGCCATCGACGCCGTCCTCGGGCCTGCAGGGCACCGCCGACGTGAACTCTTCGCAGGCAGGACCATCGTCAACATGGGGACCGTGCCGCCCGCCTACTCGCAGCAACTCAACGATGAAATCCGGGCTGCAGGCGGGATTTTCGTCGAGGCGCCCGTGTCGGGCTCCCGCCGGCCCGCCGAAGACGGTGCTCTCGTCGGGATGCTCGCCGGCCCTGGGCGGGCAGTAGGCGAAGTGTCGCCGGTCATCGAGCATCTGTGCGCATCGATCACCTACTGCGGTGAGGTACCGGCGGCGCTCACGATGAAGCTGTCAGTCAACGTCTTCCTGATCGCGGTGGTCACCGGTCTCGCGGAATCCTTCCATTTCGCCCAGCAGCATGGGCTCTCCCTCGATGCTTTACGTCAGGTCCTCGACGTCGGTCAGATGTCCTCTCCGATCTCTCGGCTGAAGAGCGAGAAGATCGTCGCGGACGACTGGGCCCCGCAGGCGGCGATCCGGGACGTGCTGATGAACAGCGCTCTGATCACCGACGCCGCACGAGGCCGCGGAATCGCAAGTCCGCTCCTGGACGTGTGTCGGGACCTTTACGACGAAGCCGTGCTGCGCGGCGACGGCTCACTCGACATGGCCGCGGTGATCCGCGCGATCACCGACCGAACGGCGTCCACGTCTGCACACCAAGACCCCGGCAAGACAGTCTCCATCCGCGGTTCGAGAGAGAAGTCTGACTACTCTGCCTTCGCTGACATCTGGCGGCGAGCGGTCGACGCGACACACGACTTCCTCACGATCGGCGACAGAAACGCGATCGAGGCTCGACTTCGCACCGAGTACTTCCCATCCGTGACGCTTTCCGCGGCAGAGGTCGGCGGTCGGACGGTGGGATTCTGTGGGACGCTCGACGGATCGCTGGAGATGCTCTTCGTCGACCCCGCCTACCACGGCAACGGAGTGGGCGGGGCGCTTCTCCAGCACGCCATCACGAACCAACACGTCACTAGGGTCGACGTCAACGAGCAGAACATCTCAGCGTTGCGGTTCTACGAACACCACGGCTTCGAAATCGTCAGACGCAGCCCCACCGACGAGGACGGTCGCCCCTACCCGATGCTTCACTTGCGGCGCAATGTCACCCGTTGATCCACCGGCCTCGACTTGTCGGATCCCGATCAACATTGCGCGGAACCGGGCTGAATCCACGCTAGTTTGCATCGATCGCGGGCTCAGCGACCGAGATACTTTGCAGATTCCTTCACCGGCCACGCGAAATCGCAATACGTGTATATACTCGTAAATATGAAGACGGACTGCTACTGCACGAGCCTTCGCGTGGCGGCGCGTCGCGCGTCGGCGATCTACGACCGCGCGCTGGAACCGGTAGGTATCAATGTGGCGCAGTGGGGGTTGCTGCGCCGACTGCCGTTCCCGGGCTCGGAGCCGATCACGATCCAGGACCTGGCCGAGCGTGCGGAGTTGGAGCGTTCGACGGTGGCGCGCAACCTCCGGGTGCTGGTGAAGCTCGGTCTCGTCGAGATGACCGCCTCGCCGGCTGATCGGCGAGCGACTGCGCTTGTGCTCACGGAGAAGGCGGTCGCGGTCACGGCCGAAGCGTTACCGCTGTGGGAGAGCGCGCAGGCCGAGATCGAGCAGATGCTCACCGCGGATTCCGCCGCGCAGCTGCGCCAACTGGCGCTCTCCATCTGAACGACATTCCCTACCGCGCTGAACTCTGAAGGAGCGTCATGCCTCTCGTCAAAATCAACCTGCTCGAAGGTCGCAGCACGTCGGAGAAATACGCGATCGCGGCTGCCGTGCAGGCCGCTCTCGTCACGAACCTCGGCGTTCCCGACGCGGACCGCTACCAGATCTTCAACGAGTTTCCGGCGGACAACTTCCGTCACACCGATAGCTATCTCGGTCTGAACTACACAGAGCAGTTGCTGATCATCGAGATCACCTTCCTGGTCGGCCGTACGGATGAGATCAAGAAGGCCTTGCTGGCCGACATCAACCGAAACCTGGTCGCGGCGGGTGTCGTCAGTTCCGACGACGTGTTCGTCACGATCACCGAGATCGGGCTGGCGAACATCTCGTTCGGCGGTGGTCTCGCCCAGCGCGCGCCGGCTGACGCCTGACAAACGGGCCGGAGGAGCAGCAACATGAGACTTGCCGTGATCGCAGCCCGAACCAGCATCGTGCGCGATGGGGTGGCGTTCGACGTCGCGACCAACAGCGACGGCCGCTTCGGCCCGAGCCCGGGCGCGGTCTACGAGGAGTGGTCCGCGTTCCGGTCGTGGGCCGATTCCGCGCCGCTTGCTGGCGGGGTCCCGTTCGTCGCCGCGGAGGCGGATGCGCCGTCTCCCGCCCCACGTCAGCTGTTCGCGATCGGTTTGAACTACCGTGCGCACCAGATCGAGTCCGGGTTCGAGGAACCATCGGAGCCGATGGTGTTCACCAAGTTCGCGTCCTCCATCACGGGTCCTGTCGCGGATCTAAGGTTGTTCACCGATCAGGTCGACTGGGAGGTTGAAGCGGCCGTCGTCATCGGCGTCACCGCCTATCAGGTTGCTGCGGAGGATGCGTGGGCGCATGTTGCCGGCGTCACGGCTGCGCAGGACTTCTCGGCGAGGGACGTGCAGATGCGGCCCGCGGGGACCCCGCAGTTCAGCCTCGGCAAATCGTTCCCCGGCTTCACTCCGATGGGCCCGGCCCTGGTCACTCCCGACGAGTTCGACGACTGTGACGACATCGCGGTGCGGTGTGTGATCAACGGCGTCACCGTGCAGGAGAGCAGCACCGCTGACCTGATCTTCCCTGTCCCGGAGCTGGTCGCATACCTGTCCGCGGTCCTGCCATTGCTGCCCGGCGACGTCATTCTCACCGGCACCCCGGCCGGCGTCGGACTCGGCCGCAACCCGCCGAGCTACCTCGTGCCCGGAGACGACGTCGTGACGATCGTCGGCGACCAGACCCTGCAGCACACCGCCATCGCGAACCCCACCTAGGAGCCATCATGAGCATCACCCGCACCCTCTCCGGCCCCGGTCTGCCCTCCGAGTTCCCGTTTAGCCTGGCCGCCACCGCGAACGACACCTGTTTCATCAGCGGGATGCCGGCGCTCGGCGAGGACGGGAAGTATCAGCCCGGCACCTTCGAGGAGGAAGTGACCCTCGCGTGGCACAACATCACCCAGATCGCCTCCGCCGCCGGGTTCACCCAGGACGAGATCGTGTACGTGCAGTGCGTGGTCGCTGATATCGACGACTACGCCACCCTCAACGAGTGGTGGCGACGCCAGTTCCCCGACGTCCAGGTGGCACCGGCACGGTTCACGTTCCAGGCCGGGGCGCTGCCGTTCGGCTGCAAGATCGAAGTGCAGGCCGTCGCCGCTCATGGCCGCTGACACGCCCCGTCGCATCCACCTCACCCGAGACGACATCGACGCGGCTGCCCACCGGCTCGAGGGCAGTATCCGCCGCACTCCCGTCATCTGGGTGGGAGAGAATCAGCTCAGCCCGTCGCATCCCGGTTTCTGGCTGAAGCTCGAATCGCTCCAGATCACCGGGGCGTTCAAAGCACGCGGCGCGCTGAACAGCCTCCTGGCGACACCCATCCCTAACGCGGGCGTGTGCGCTGCCAGCGGGGGAAACCACGGCCAGGCGGTCGCGTGGGCTGCCCGATTGCTCGGCGTGCCCGCCGCAGTGTTCGTACCGACGACCTGCCCGGAGGTGAAACTGCGGCGACTCGCCGGGTACGGCGCTCAGGTCACGGTCATCGGCGACGTGTACGACGAGAGCCTGGTCAGCGCGCAGGCGTACGCGAACGAGACCGGTGCCCGGCTCATCCACCCTTTCGACCAGCCCCTGACCGTCGCCGGCGCCGGCACCGTCACCACAGAGTTCCTCAAGCAAGTGCCCGAACTGGACAACGTACTGATGTCGGTCGGTGGCGGCGGACTGTTCGCGGGCGCCCTCACGGCACTGGAGGACAGCCCGACGACTGCTGTCGGCGTCGAGCCGACCACTGCCCGCTGCCTCGGCGCCGCGCTCGACGCCGGCGCACCCGTCGATGTGACCGTATCGGGCGCGGCCGTCGACAGCCTCGGACCTGTTCGCGTCGGGCAGATCGCCTTCGATACCGTCACCGCCCACCGCGCCAGTCGTGTTGAAATCACCGACGACGCGATCCGCGCCGCGCAACGCGCAGCCTGGAACGAGTTCCGGATCGGTCTGGAAGGCGGCGGAGCGGCCGCCCTCGCCGCGATCCTCAACGGCGCCTACCAACCCGCCCCCGGCGAGATCGTGGGCATCATCGCGAGCGGCGGCAACGTCGACCTCACCACCCTGAGTCGGCTATGACACGCACCGAATCGACCCCCGACCACACGGAGCAGCCACGACGGCCGCGGATTCACCCAGCCTGGTGGGTGGCCGCGGTCGCGTTCATCGCCCTCTTGGCCGCGGCCGGCTTCCGTGCCGCACCTGGCGCGCTGATGGTGCCGCTGAACGAGGAGTTCGGCTGGTCCACGAGCGTCATGTCGCTCGCGGTCAGCGTGAATCTGCTCCTCTACGGACTGACCGCACCGTTCGCCGCGGCCCTCATGGACCGGTTCGGGGTGCGACAGGTCGTCGCGACCGCCCTCACCCTCGTCGCGCTCGGCGCCGGCGGCAGCGTCCTGATGACCGCGTCCTGGCAGCTGCTCATCTTCTGGGGACTACTCATCGGACTGGGCACCGGATCGATGGCGCTGGTATTCGCCGCCACCATCTCCAACCGCTGGTTCGTGCACCGCCGCGGGCTCGTGATGGGCATCCTAACCGCCGGATCCGCCACCGGGCAGCTCATCTTCCTGCCCCCGGTCGCCCTGCTGGCCGAGACCACCGGCTGGCGTTCAGCATCGCTCGTCGTCGCGGCTGCGGCGCTGCTGGCGGTACCGCTGGTGTGGTTCGTGATGCGCGACTACCCCGCGGACCGCGATGTCCTTCCCTACGGCGCCGACCCCGACACCTTCGTAGCGCAAACCCCGGCAACCGGCGGCGCCGCCCGGCGCGCATTTGAGGGGCTCGCGTTCGCGGCGAAGACCCGCGCGTTCTGGGCGCTGGCGATCGCGTTCGCCATCTGCGGAGCGACCACCAACGGCCTCATCGGCATCCACTTCATCCCCTCCGCACACGACCACGGCATGGCGACCACGACCGCCGCGGGCCTGCTCGCCGTCGTCGGTGTCTTCGACATCGTCGGAACCGTCGCCTCGGGTTGGCTCACCGACAAGTTCGACCCCCGCAAACTCCTCATCATCTACTACGTGTTCCGTGGCGTCGGCCTGTTGCTCCTGCCTTGGCTGCTCGCCGAGACGATCCACCCCAGCATCGTGCTGTTCGTCGTCATTTACGGCCTGGACTGGGTCGCCACCGTCCCGCCGACGGCAGCGCTCTGCCGCGAGATCTTCGGCGACCGCGGCACCATCGTCTTCGGATGGGTCTTCGCCGCCCACCAGATCGGCGCCGCCGTCGCCGCGCTCGGCGCAGGCATCATCCGAGACACGTTCGGCGAATACACCTACGCCTGGTGGGGAGGCGCCGCCCTCTGCGCCATCGCGGCCATCCTCTCGCTCGCCGTCAAGCGATCAAGGGTCGGGAGTGCCCGCTGAGGGCCACAGTTCGACCGATTCCTCCGAGCCGCTCTGAACGCGAACACGCTACTTTGAGGATTTGCAAAGTAGCGTGCAAAGTAGCGTGGATTACGCAAGATTCAACGGGATCCGACACGACTCACGGGTTGTGGCTCCTGCGACTTCCGCTCGGAGTCCGCTAGCGCGAGCCGGAGCAGTCCTAGCCTTCACGACATAAGGCTGCGCAACTCCGTGGCTGCCGCGTGCCAGGGCAGCCTATGCCGCATGGCAGTGCGTCTACCGTCCGCGTCGGTGGCGGGACCCACGTCTTCCCGACTCGACACCGTTGTCGCGGTGAGAAGGCCAATACGTGTAGTCGCTTTACCCCATGAAGAAACTTCGTGCGGCTCGGAGCGCTTGACATTGTCACGATGACAAGGTGTGAACTACGTTGAGGAGGTATCGAGATGATCGAGACGACAACAACGGACACACCAGGGAACCGCCTGAGGGCTGCGCTGTGGGGCAGCAGCGCATCTGCGCGGTTGCAGGCTGCTTTGGCAGCCGGTACTCGACCGGATGGGTCCTACATCGAGGTTCTTGTGGAGCGTTGTGGGGTGGAGCCGGACTTCTTCGTCCGGGACATGTTGACGTGGGCGCTGACGAGGCATGATCCTGCGTCGACGGTGAAGGCCGTGCTGCCTGAGCTTCGCTCCAGCTCTCCGCAAGCGCGCAGTCAGGCGTTGCACACTCTCTCGAAGATCGGTGACCCGAAGACCGCGGACGCGATCACCGTGGACCTTCTGCACGACGACGACACCGAGGTGGCTCGTGCCGCATGGCGCACTGCCGCCGGACTCGTCCCTCATGGCGGGGAGGCCCGGCTGGCTCAGGAACTGGTCGGTGAGCTCGGGCGGGGGGACCGGGAGACGCAACGGAGCCTGAGTCGAGCGCTCGCCGTGCTCGGAGCGGACGTCGAATCGGTGATCGAAGACGCGGCGCGTAGCGAGAACGAGGCGGTGAGCGCACACGCCGTGGCAACGTTGGCGATCATGGCTGACCCTGATGAAGGGTTCGATGCGGCGATTGCAGAAGCAAAGCGGGTTGTGGCTCTTGGTGGAGCGCCGGCAGTGCGGGAGCAGTAGTTGCTGATCGGCGAGGTGGCGCGGCGTTCGGGTATCAGCGCCCGGATGCTGCGCCACTACGACCGCATCGGCTTGGTGTCGCCGTCGGAGCGCACACCGGGCGGATACCGTGAGTACTCCGAGGACGATCTGCGTCGACTGTTCCACGTCGAAGGGTTGCGGTCGCTGGGGATGACTCTCACTCAGATCGCGGACGTGATTGATGACCGCGGGTTCGATCCTGCCGTCATGGTCGAGAGCGTGATCAAACGTACCCGGGAGCAGATCGACAAAGCTCGAGAGCTCGTGCAGAGACTCGAAGAGGTGCAGGCAACTGTGCCGAAGACGTGGAATGACGTCCTCCGAACCGTAGGACTCATCCGAGCACTGGAGTCCGCGAGTCCTTCGAGTCGGCAGCAAATAGCGTTGGCGGTCGCTGAAGCGGACCAGAGAGACGTTCCCGTGCTCGTCGAGGCGATGCTGCGCGAGAACACCGAAGACGCCGCAGGAGCGCTGCAATGGGCCATCGCCCGAGGCGGCGGAGACGACGCTGTCCCCGCGCTCGCTGACGCGATCCACTCCGACGAAAGCGATCGGAGGCGTCGCGCGTTCGACGCGCTCGTGAAGATCAACACCTCTGCCGCGCAGCGGGTGATCATGGAATCCGCGAAGCACGAGGATCCACGCATCCGAACCCGCGCGATCATCACCCGCGCTCAGCACGGCAAGAGTGGGTCGATCCCTGCGCTGGTCGGGCTCATCAGCGCCGGTCAGGACGATGTCGAAGCCGCCGACGCGCTCACAGAACTCGCGATCCGTGACGGACAAATCGATCAGGTCATCACCGCATTGGTAGCGGACCTGAAAGCCTCAAAACCTGCCGCCCGCCGACGCCTCGCCGCGGCGCTGACCGATCTCCCTATTGACGCGACGAAGGACACGCTGCTCACGTTGCTCGATGACGACGACCGCGCCACTGCGCTCACTGCCAGGTTCATCCTCGATACAAGCACCAAAGAGGACTCCGCGTAACCGTTAATCCTTCACCTGCTTTGCGCGAGGTCCCTGAAGGACGGTGAGATCCGAAGCCTCAGTCGGTCGCTGCCGTGGCTGGTGGTCCCGTGCTCGGGGTCTGGATCGACAGGGTGCCTTCCGCGGCGCCCCTCACGCTGTCTCTGATGGTGTTCGCCGTTGGTTTGGTCGCGATCGGTGTCAGCCTTCACAACGACGTTGGCGCCGTGGCCACGCTCGTCGCCTTAGTCGTGGGCTTGTTCGCGCCCGCGGTTGCAGGCGGATGGTCAGCATCCCTGACTTCTGGAGATCCAGCCCGGGGCGGCGGCTGGCACTGTTCGACGCGAACTCGTACAGCATCGCTGGGCTCGTCGGACCGCTCTTGGCCGCTCTGGCCTACGCCGTGGCCGGGCGCTCTGCGCCGCTAGTCGTCAAAGTCGCCTTGCTGCTGGCTGGCAGTGCGTGCTCCCCTTGGACCCGTACGGTCTCCACTGTGCGCGCCAGCGGCCTTCGCGCCGAGGCTCCTGTGACTCACCCGTGGATAGATCTGCGCCGGGGCTTCGCGTCGACTATCCGCCGCCCATGCTTGCGGTGGGCCACCGCGTCGTCGGTCATCGCCTTCTTTGGCTTCGGGGTCTTCTTCGCGATCGTTCCGACGATCGGTGCAACCCAGTTCGGCACGCCCGCCGGCGCGGGCGTCATACTTGGCGTCATGGCAGGGTGCGCCTTGGTCTCGAACGCGATACTGAGTCGCCGGGGTGAACTCAAGCGCCCCAGCACGGTGCTAGCTCTCGGGACAGTTACGGTCGGCGTGGGACTTATCCTGATGCTCATCCCGTCACTGGCCGCAGCCTTGGTTGCCGCCGCGATCATCGGGACTGGCGACGGACCCCTGCTCGCCGCGCTCCTGCACATTCGCCAACTAGAAGCCCCCGCCCGACTGCGGACCCAGGTCTTCACCACGGGCGCCAGCCTGAAGATCACAGCTTCGGGACTCGGCGCGCTGGCCACGATCCCGCTCATGAGCGGCGGTCTGTCGCTGCCGCTGCTTGTGGCTGCGGGCGTACACTTGATCGCAGCCGCGCTCGCCGGACTGGCAACCGACCCGCCATCTGGACATGGGGCCACCGCAGCGAAGTGACGAGGCCCTGCGATTTCCCGCGCGGGTTCTGGGCTGACTCCGCGGCTGCACCAAACTTGGGCCGGGAGACGCCCGCCGGCGCGCCTCGCAACGTGATCCGCGCCAAAGCAACCCTCTCCACCCGCCTTAAGCGAGTGTCTTGGAACTCCACGGTCTCGTACATTCCGCCCGCGCAACACGTCGACGGTGTGGCAACGCGACCTCAGACGACGCCGCATCCGCAGCGGATCGGGGTCTGGTCGCCCGGTCTCTCCGATGGCGCGCGGCAGGACCGCTTCTGCGGCATGGCCATCATGCCTTTGGTTGAGCGTCGGTGCGGTGTCTGTTGCGCCGGTGGGCGGCAACGCGGGTACGGCTGGCACAGCGCTCCTCGCAGAAGCGCCGCGGTGGACCGGGGCCGAAGCGCAGGAGAGCGTGGCCGCAGTCGGACGCACTGCAGGTACCGAGAATACCGGGACCTTGCTCGGCGATCAGCAGTGATAGTGCCATCGCGCCGGATGCGGCGAGCCATTCGCCCCATGAGGAATCGGGTCGGTCGATGTGGACGTGCAATGGCTGGTTGGGGAGCAGTACCAGCCTTGGCGGGGCGGTGTACTGGGTCAGCATAGCGTTGAGCCGTTCGGCGAGCAGGATTTCGTTGTCGGCTACGAAGACGGCGGCAAACTCGGAGCGGGCGGCACGGGCGTCAGCGAGATCACGCGCATCAATGGACACGGGCTCGGGCTCGTTGTGGGATAACAGGAAGTCGCGGAGTTGCTCGGGTCGCTCAAGCTGATCGCCGTGTCGGGCGTTCGCAGCGGTATTGACGAGCGCGACGGCGAGCAATGCCCAACGCGTGGACCCGAAACGGATTGGAGCCTCCATGAGCTGTTACGGTATCACACATGAAACCCGTTACAAGCGGTTCAGGCGCGAATCGCGCCGGTGTCCGGCTGCTCGCTACGGCGTCGATCTCGCGCCTAGCCCATGATGCGACCGGCATCGCGGTCATTCTGGGGGTACTGGACCGGACTGGCGATGCGGGACTTGCCGGGCTGGTGGCCGCTGCTTTCACGTTCCCGGCGATCGTGACCGGCACGATCGTCGGTGCGCAGATCGATCGCGCTCGCAGTCGACGACGCCTTTTCCTCGCCGCGCACGCGCTGCTCACCGGTTCTCTTGTGGGGGTGCTGCTCTTGGCTGGCCACGTGCCAGGGCCACTGCTGATCCTGCTCGGTCTCGCAGCGGGCGTGACGGCGCCCGTGCTGACGGGCGGGTTCAGTGCCGTACTCCCCGGCGTCATCGCGCCGACCGCGTGGGCGCGTGCGAACGCCGCAGACGCCGCAAGTTACAACCTCGCCGGCATCGCGGGGCCGGTGTTGGTCGCCGCGGTGGCCGGGCTGGCGGGTGCCGGTGCGGCATTGGCGGCGATCGCGGCCCTCTCCGCGATCGGATTGACCCTCATGATCCGCGTGCCGCTGGGGACTGCGACGAAGCATGGACGCGAGTCGTTGGCTGCGAGCATCGCTGACGGCTTGCGATTGCTTTGGAGCAACAAGCTGCTGCGCACGACGACCGCCGCGACCACGATCAACCAACTCGGCCAAGGACTGCTTCCGGTCGCCTTACTGCTGTTCGCCCGCCAACTCGGGCACGACCCCGCGAACGGAGCATGGCTACTCAGCGTGTTTGGCGCCGGTGCGCTGGGTGGTGCGCTACTCAGCGAGCGATTGCTGCGTCGCTGGCAACCGCTGACCGTCATGACCTTCGCGGTGCTCACGGAGATCATCTGCTTTGCCGCGCTCAGCGCCAGCCCGACCCTTTTGATCGCTCTGCTGATCGTCGCGCTCGCAGGCTTGGGTGACGGTCCCCTACTCGCCGCGACGTTCGGCGTTCGGCAAAGCAGCGTGCCCTCCCACCGCTACGCACAAGTGGTCGCCAGCGCCGCAAGCCTCAAGACCGGTGCCTATGCGCTCGGCACCGCCATCGCAGGCCTGCTCGCCGCGGTCTGCGATGCTCGACAGCTCGTGCTTCTCGCCGCGGGGGTGAATGCATCCGCACTAGTTGTGCTCTGCGTCTCACCTCGACACCAATCCGCCCAGCCCTCCGACTAGTGGTCTGCGTCGTTGATTCGCTGCACTTGCGAGCTGCTTGTAGTGCTACCACTTGCTCTCTAGAGCCGATCGGTCTGACACGGCTCCTGCAGGTCCCTTCGCCCGCGTCTCGGGGATACGCCACGCGTCTTGCAGGTCGCGGTAGAGCGGGTCGCGAAGGCGGGCGTGGGAACGGAGATATGGTGCGGCTATGACGAAGCGGCGACCCGGGCGGCAGCCTCCACCGCCCGAGAACAATGAGTGGCTTAGGCGTCTGGACCGCATCTCGGAAGCGGTCGATGCCTGGCGTAAGCGCGCAGAAAATCCGATGTCGCCCGAGCCTGGAAGCTCGCTCGCAGCTGACTCAGTCGACGGATTGAGTGTCGAGAACCCCGTCTGGTACTCGATGTGCATCTCCTCCGAGCACTTGGATTTCGCGATCGATGCCATGCGGGCAACAAGCACGATGTACCCGACGGCCTACATGACCGTTGCGCGGACCGCGTTCGTCGCGGCGGTGAACGCGGTGTGGGTCCTCGCACCGCCAACGCGGCAAGAACGTCGCGAGCGGGCGCTCAGGCTCCGCGCCGACGACCTTCGTGTTCAGGTCACATCCTTCCGCGATATGCAGATCCCGGAAGGCACACCTGAGGAGGCTCGTACGGGCCTCCTGGAGCAACTGCGCGAGCGGCAAGCCAGCTTGCAGAAGGTCGCAGCTGCGCTCGGCCTGCGAGAGGACGTCACGAAGATTCGGTTCCATCAGACCGGGGCGATCGACTGGGTCGCACAGCACATGCACGGCGTCGATGACGACCTCCTCATCGGTGCGACGCAGGCAATCTGGCGATCAGGCAGCGCGGCTGCCCACGCGCAATATCATTTCGGCGTCATGCGACTCGATCGAAATGAGGTCGTACGCGAGGAGTCGGGCGGTTCGATCGTGCGGCTACGTGGAGACCTCGACAACGATGTCGGCCCTGCTATCGCAGCGGCGACCATGACCCTGAGCGAAGCATTCCGGCTGTATGACCTCCGGCGCGTAACGCATACCCGTAGCTGAGCGGCTCGGCCACCGAAGGCGTGGAGGGTGATCGTGTTGACCAGCGACTTGGAGCCGGACGCAACCGCGGGCGCAACACCTCGCGGATTGCCGCCGCAACTGGAGGCTCATTTGGCGCTACCCTCAGCCTGTGTCTGCAACCCAAACAGGTCGCTGAGGAGCTACGCGCGCAACCACCTCGATGTCAACGGGGTCTTCGCAGCCAAGATGGCGCTCGCCGTGCACCGACCGCCGAAGATCGTATCCCGCGGCTGCGCCTCCCAAGTGCCTCGAAGGAGTCGTCGCTGAGCGTGAGCTTCTTCGGAACAACGCCCTTGATTGCTTCGAGCTTGCTTCCGACGGCCTCGATGTCCTTGCCAATACGCACGAGTGGATCGACAGGCAACTCGATGCGCTTTTCGACGTCGAGGTCGAGTACAAACGTTTCGTGGAACGGTTCTGGAGATGCCGTTCCGGTGTACTCGGCTTCGACTTCCCAGCGGCGCGGGATTCCCGACGCGTCGTCAAACAACTCAGGTACTTGACCCAGGAACCAGATGTATGTGTTGCCCGGATTGAGCGTACGAAAGCTCACGTTGCCGCTGAAGGTCTCGTTGACCTCAGCGAAATGTGCGTTCATCATTCCAGGTTTGAAGAATTTCTCCAGGGAGGTGAACGGCGGGCTCACGCGCAACCGCACCTCGTGGGCCGGACTCACCCCGATGTTTCGTACGGCGATATGAAGCGTGCCCTCTGCCGGTGCACCGCGGCTCTTTCGAACGAAACGAGTGGGTTCCAGGGCGACCTGGACCCTCGGTCGGACGGCTTCGACGTTGACCTGGCGCGCCAGTTCGTTCGATGCGATCAGCGCCTTGTTCGACTGATCCACCTGACGAATCTGATACCAAGCGAACCCCAACGCAACCAGAGCGGACGCTCCGAATATGGCAGACCATTCTTCGGCGGTCGGCATGTTGGGGAACCGCCACCACGAGCCCCATATCGCGACGCTGGCAGAGAACAGCCCGAACGCAACCACTACGACAGCAGCAACCGACAAGACGATGCGTGCGGCCGGGTTCTTCACCTTCCCAACTTTATCGGCGGCGACCTGCGGCCAGTGTGATGCTTACGTCGGTTGTACCGCGAACACCTACGTGTATGACCGTTTCGATGCGCGTGATGAGCGCCGGCGACGGCTACAAGTACCTGCTCCGCACCGTCGCCGCAGGCGACGGTGACCGCTCGCTCTCGACCCCGCTGACGAGGTACTACGCCGAGGCGGGCAGCCCGCCGGGTTGAAGCGCCCCAGGTTTCTTGCCGCTCCTATGCGGGTTGCGGCTCTCGGGTGAGGGCTGCGTAGTGGGCTTGCTCGAACTCGGCGGGTGGGACGTAGCCGAGGCTCGAGTGAAGCCTACGAGTGTTGTACCAGTCGACCCAGCCGGCCGTCGC
>NZ_JBJDRJ010000043.1:0-31274 GCF_044987415.1 Microbacterium sp. ZW T5_45
AAGCTTGACTGCCGCGGAACGCTCTTCCATCGAATAGTGCTCACCCGCACGCCGCGCCCGCGGCCTATCTCGTTCGTTCATCAAAATCACCCGAGAACAAGACTCCACCAAAACCGGGTCACCCCACTGCGCGTCGGTCTCATGACGGGACGTCGGTCTCGCGCGGAGGTGACGGTCTCGCGCGGAAGTGACGGTCTCGCGCGGAGCGGCCTGTCTCGCAGAAGCGGTCGTCAGCCGGTGCGACTCAGCCGACGCGCTCCCCCGCCCGTCCGAGCCGAGGAATCAGCACCGGCGTGCTCTCGCGGTACTCGACGTAGTCGGCGCGGTCGCCCCATTTCTTCTCGGCGCGGGCCTCGAGCAGGGGGATGCCGCTCACCCGCGTGAGCAGCAGGATTACGAGCAGCGGCGACAGCAGAGCGACCCACTGCCATCCGACCAGCACGGGCGCCGCGGTGAGGAAGACGCCCAGCCAGATCACGATCTCGCCGAAGTAGTTGGGGTGGCGCGACCTCGACCACAGGCCGGTGCGGATGAACTCGTCACGATTGCCAGGGTCCGCGCGGAAGGCGGACTTCTGCGCGTCGGCGACGATCTCGATCACCATGCCCGCTGCCCACACCATGACCCCGACCACGCCGAGCCAGCCGAACGGCTCACGCCCGGCGGCATCCGTGCTGATCGCGATCCACGCGGCGGCAGCCGTCAGCGACACCCACGCGCCCTGGATCACCCACACCTGCAGGAAGCGCAGCGGGGACTTCTTGATCTCGTCGAAGCGACCATCCGACCCGGCCCTGCGCACCCGCAGCGCGAGGAAGGATCCGAGGCGGACGGCCCATAGCACGACCATCGCGGCGAGGATCCAGCTGCGGATGTCGGGCTGCGGGGTCAGCAGCACGAGCGCCGCGGAGATCGCCGCGAACGTGAGGCTGCCGGTGAGATCGAAGAACCGCTCGCTGCGCAGCAGCGCCGCCGGGATGAAGGCGAACACCTGGATCGCGAACGCCGCGCCGACGGCGAGGGCGAAGAGCGGGACGCCGGCGAGCGTCGCACCGCCCTGGCTGCCCGCGAGGGCGACAAGGGCTCCGATGATGAGAGCGGCCGTGATCGCGATGAGAGACGTACGGGACGAGCGGGTGTCGGGTGTCGGGGAGGACATGGGAGCTCCGATTTTCAGAGGGGGTGTGCGAGGGGATGGCGTCAGCGGGAGCGGATGCTCAGAGGTAGAGGTCCTCGACGGTGGCGGCCGCGCGATCCAGCACGACGCTCCGCTTGAGCTTCAGGGTCGGGGTGACGAGCGTGCGGTCGTCGAGGTCGGCGAGGACGACGCTGAACCGGCGCACCTGCTCGCTGCGCGCGACGAGCGCGTTGGCGGCGTCGACGCTCTGCTGCAGACGAGCGCGCAGGGCGGGATCGTCGACGGATCGGATGCCGGACTCCGCCGTCGCAGAGAAGGAGATGCCCGCGGCATCCGCCCAGGCGAGAGTCTGCTCTGCATCGAGCACGAGCAGGGCCGAGAGGTACGGCTTGCCCTCGCCTGCCATCACAGCGTGCGACACGAGCGGGTCGGACTCGACCGCGCTCTCCCAGCGCGTCGGCACGATCGTCTTGCCGTTCGAGGTGACGATCACGTCTTTCAGCCTGCCCTCCAGGATCAGGCGGCCCTGCTCGTCGAGGCGTCCGAGATCGCCGGTGCGGAAGAAACCGTCGACGAAGGCATCCGCGTCGTGGGCCGGATCGCGGTAGCCGTCGAACACGCCGACGCCGCGCGCCAGCACCTCACCCTCGTCGCTGATCCGCACCGTCAGCCCGGGCAGCGGAGAGCCGACGGTGCCGGAGGCGATGCGTCCAGGGAGGTTGCCGGTGAGCGGCGCGGTCGTCTCGGTGAGACCGTAGCCCTCGATGACGGGAACGCCGATGCCACGGAAGAACAGCGAGAGCTCGGCATCCAGCGCCGCGCCGCCCGACAGGATGTATCCGACCCGCCCGCCCATCACCGCGCGCAGTCGCCGGAAGAAGAGCGCGTCGAACAGGCGGTGACGCAGCCGGAGGCCGAGATCGCGGGGGATGCGTCGACCGGCGTCCATCCGCTCGGCTCGGCGACCCCAGGCGACGGCCGTCGACCGGGCGCGATCCCAGACGCGTGCGAGCCCCTTGTCCGCCGCCTTGGCCGCCGCGGCGGCCTCGATCTTCTGCAGCACGCGCGGCACGACGACGAGGAACGTCGGGCGCAGGGTGTCGAGAGTGGCGACGACGGTGGTGGGGTCCGCGAGGTGCGCGATGCGCATGCCGCTGGCCAGACAGATGAGCTGCAAGCCGCGGGCGAGCACGTGGGCGAGCGGCAGGAAGATGACGGTGTTGCCCGTGTCGGTGACGATCTCGCGGTAGGCGGCCGCGATGTTCAGCACCTGTCCGAGGAAGTTCCGATGCGTGAGCACGACGCCTTTGGGCTCGCCCGTGGTGCCGGAGGTGTACACGATGGTCGCGGGGTCCTGCTGGCCGGCGGACGTGCGGCGGGTCTCGAGGTCGTCGTCCGAGACGCCGACGCCGCTCTCGACGAGATCGTCCAGCGTTCCGGATGCGGAGGCCGCGGACGCTCCGGCATCCATCGTCCACGCACCGAGTGTGACGTGCCCGGCATGCGCGAGCGCCGCCTGCAGGACCTCGGTGTGTGCGGAGGTGCCGCCGATCGCGAGGCGCACGCCGGCGTCGGCGACGATCGCGCACACCTGGGTGGGGGAGGACGTCTCGTAGATCGGGACGACGACGGCTCCGGCGAACCACGCGGCGAGATCCGCCACCGCCCATTCGTAGCGCGTCGGGGCCATGATCGCGATCGGATCCCCGGGGCGGATGCCGTGGGCGATGAAGCCCTTCGCGAGCGCGCGCACCTCGTCGGAGAAGGCGCGGGTGGTGACGGGACGCCACGCGCCGGCATCCGTCGCGACCTCGAAGGCGATGTGATCCGGTGCCGCATCCGCGCGGGCGACGAGCAGGTCGGTGACGTTGCGATGCCCGTCGAGCGAGGCGAGCGGCGGGGTCGTCGATTCGATCATCTGAGGCTCCTCTCGGGCGCGCGGATGTCGCCCCTGTGGTCTGTTCGGAGCCGACGCGGAATCGGATGGGAGGAGATCGGGTGTGCTTCTATGCGTCGACGAGACGTCCGTCCATCATGTGCCGCAGATCGTGCAGGTGCGGGGTGAGCGAGAGGTCGTGCGTCACCAGCAGGGTCGCGATGGAGCTGCCCGTCGTGAGCTCCACGAGCAGCTGCATGATCTGCTGACTGCGCTCGCTGTCGAGGGCACTGGTGGGCTCGTCGACGATGAGTACGCTCGGCTCGTTGGTCAGCGCGCGGGCGATGTTGACGCGCTGACGCTGACCTCCGGAGAGCTGGTGGGGGCGCTTGTGGCCGTGCTCGGCCAGGCCGACGCGCTCCAGCAGCTCGTCCGCCCGAGCATTCGCCGCGGCCTTCGCGCCGCGGCGGCCACCGAGTTCGTTCATCACGGTGAGCTGCTCGCGGGCGGTGAGCGAGGGCAGCAGGTTGGACTGCTGGAAGATCAGCCCGATCCGCTCGCGGCGCAGTCGGGCGGCTCCGGCGAGATCGAGCGCGGCGGTGTCGATGTCGTCGATGATCACCGTGCCGCTGTCGGGGCGGATCAGCGTGGCCGCGACCGCCAGCAGGCTCGACTTGCCGGATCCTGACGGACCGGTGAGACCGGTGATCGTGCCGGGGCGGACGGTGAGGCTGACATCGTCGACGGCGCGGATGCGGCTGCCGCCGTCGGGGAACGTGAGGGTGACGGAGTCGAGCGTGATCATCGGTTGCTCCCGAGGGCGGTGAGGGGGTCTGCGGTGGTGACGGCGCGGAGCGAGAACATCGCTCCGGCGAGCCCGACGACGATCATCAGCGCGGCGGGCAGCAGGGTGGTGAGCGGACTGAGGATGAACGGCATCCGTCCCTGCAACGCGAGCCCGGCGGCGGTGACGATCGCGAGGCCGAGACCCGTGCCGATCACCAGCACAACCAGGGCCTGTCCCAGGGCGTCGACGCGGACGGAGCGGTTCGTGGCTCCCAGCGCCTTGAGGATCGCGACGTCGCCGCGCCGCTGCATCGACCACACCGTGAAGAACGCGCCGATCACGAGTGCGGAGATGCCGAACAGCAGGCCGACGATCAGCAGCAGCGAGCCGATCTCGGAGCGGAACGACGGCAGGTTCATGAGGGCGGACAGTGGGGATGCCGTGACGGTGCCGGCCTCGGCGTCCAGCGCGGCGCTGTCGGAGGAGCCGGTGACGAGCAGGGCCGTCGCTGCCGCATCCGCCGCGCCCATCCGCGTGCTCACCGCCTGCCAATCGGCGAGCGTCGTGTGGATCACCGGGGTGTGGCTGTACCAGTCGTCGCCTGCCACGCGCTCGACCGTGTAGTCCTCGCCCACCAGCGTGACGGTGTCTCCGGCGCTCGCCTGCAGCGCGGTCGCTGCGCCCTGCGAGAGCACCACCTCGCCGTCGGAGGTCGGTGCGCCGGACGCGGCGACTCCGCCGAACAGCGTCACTCCCTCGCGGTGATCCGTGCTCTGCGCGCGCACCTGGCTGATACCGATCGGCGTCACCGCATCGGTGCCCGCGGCCGCGGTCCACGCGTCGATCTGCTCGGGCGTGAGGGTCGAGTCCGACAGCGTCGGTGCGGCATCCGGTGCGGAGGGAGCGAGGACGATCCGATCCGCGGGCAGAGCCAGCACGCCCGACACGTTCTGCCAGGCGAGCCCGCCGGTGAGGCCGGAGAGGAAGCCGACGAGCACGCTGACGAGCACGACGACGACGGTGATGAGGGCGAACCGCCCTCGAGCGAAGCGCAGATCGCGCCAGGCGACGAACATGAGTGTTCCTTCCGATCGATGCCTCCACTCTCGCCGCGTACGCCGTCGCCGGCATCGGCGGATGGATCGGTCCTCACGAGCCCTTGGGGCGAGACCTTTCTCGTCCTTTCGGGGGATGCCGGCGGCCAGGCGCGAGGTCTAGCGTGAGGGGGTGATGCCCGACGCCCACCCGCCCGTGAACCGGATCGTCGTCGGCATGCGCATCGGCCTGCAGTTCGTCTTCCTCGCGCTGCTCGTCTTCGCGGTCGCGATGTCGGTGGTGTCCGGAGCGGCGGATGCTGCGCTGGTGATCTGCCTGTCGGCGGCCGTAGCCATCACCTACCTTGCGGCGATGCTCGTGCACGGTGCCGTCGCTGTGCGGCTGCATCCGTCGTGGCGATGGATCTGGGTGCTGCTCCTCACCGCGGAATGGGCGGTGCTCGTCTGGCTCAGCCCGCACGCCGCCTACCTCGTCTTCCCGATCTTCTTCCTCCAGCTCGAGCTGCTGCGCCCGCCGTTCGGCGCGCTCGCCGTGTGGCTCAGCGCCGCCTGGGCGGTCATCGCGCTCGGACTGGTCTCGGGGTGGTCGATCGGCGGCGTCATCGGCCCTCTGATCGGCGCGGCCGTGGCGACCCTGCTGGGCAAGGCGTACAACGCCCTGCGGGAGGAGGCCGCCGAGCACGAGAGGCTCTACACCGAGCTTTCGGGAACCCAGCAGCGTCTGGCGGCGGCGGAGCGGGATGCCGGGGCGGCCGAGGAGCGCGCGCGGGTGGCACGCGACCTGCACGACACCGTGGCGCAGAACCTCTCGAGCATCGTGATGCTGCTGACCGCGGCGGAGCGCGAGGCCGATACCGGTGACACCGTGCGGCTGGCGCGGCAGACCGCGAGCGAGACGCTGGCCGAGACGCGAGCGCTGATCGGCGCACTCGCCCCGCCGCTGCTGGACGAGCACACCCTGGGCGGGGCGCTGCGTCGCCTCGCCGCGAACGCCTGGCGAGCACCGGGGCTGCAGGTCGATGTGCGGGTGGCGGAATCGCTCGACCTGTCGATGACCCTGCAGACCGCGCTGCTGCGGATCGCGCAGGGCGGCATGGCCAACGTCCTGCAGCACGCCCGCGCCTCGCGGGCGTGGATCGAGATCACGCGCGACGAGGGCACCGTCCGGATGGTCATCGGGGACGACGGCGCGGGCATGGATCCTGCCGCGGTCGAGAACGGCTCGGAGGCCCGGCGCGGCGGTTTCGGCATCCGCGCCACCCGCGAGCGCGTCGAGCAGCTCGGCGGACGGATGCACATCGCCGGTGCACCCGGCAAGGGCACTCTGCTCACGGTCGAGGTTCCCGACGAGAGGCGCGCTGCATGAGCATCCGCGTCCTGATCGTCGACGACCATGCGATCGTGCGGGCCGGCCTGCGTGCGCTGCTGGCAGCGGATGCCGAGATCGAGGTGGTCGCCGACATCGAGCAGGCCGAGGCCGCGGCCGATCTGGCCGCCGAGCATGCGGTGGACGTCGTGCTCATGGACCTACAGTTCCAGGGGCGCAGCGCCGGAGTCGACGCCACCCGTGCGGTGCGCGCTCTGGTCCCGCCCCCGGCGGTGCTGGTGCTGACGAACTACGACACCGACTCCGACATCCTCGCGGCCATCGAGGCCGGGGCGAACGGGTATCTGCTGAAGGATGCTCCGCTCGACGACCTGCTCGCGGCGATCCATGCCGCGGCCCACGGGGAGAGCGCGCTGGCCCCCGCCATCGCCTCCCGACTCATCGAGCGGATGCGCTCGCCGCAGCGGACGCTGACGGCTCGTGAGCTCGCCGTGCTGGAGCTCGCCGCGGCCGGGCTCAGCAACAGGGAGCTCGCCCAGCGCCTGCACGTGAGCGAGTCGACGGTGAAGACGCACCTCGCGAACATCTACACCAAGCTGGGTGCCGCCTCGCGCACGGCGGCCATCGCCGAGGCGAGACGGAGCGGGATGGTGCGGTAGCCGGACCGCTGAGCTGCCGCCCGGGGTCGCTGAGCGTGCCGAAGCGTCTTCCGTTCACGGTCGCGACGACTTCGGCCGGGCGCGCAGGTGGATCCGCTTGCCCTCCTTGCTGAAGATCGAGAGGAATTCGGTCGGCCGCGTGCCCACGGCGGTGAGCCAGTGCGGGATGCGGGTGTCGAACTCCGCGGCCTCCCCGGCTCCCAGCGTCACGTCCTGCTCGCCGAGCACGAGGCGCAGGCGGCCCGAGAGCACGTAGAGCCACTCCTGTCCGTCATGCACCTTCAGCTGCGGAACGGCGGCGGCACCGGCGGGATTCGGGGGAAAGGTGACCTTGTACGTCTGCACGGGGCTCGACTCCGGCGAGAGCGTCTCGTACGAGGCCTCATCCGTGCGTCTCGTGGTGCGCCGGACGCGGGGGTCGGGCGCCTTGCGTGGCACGATGTCGTCGAGTTCGAGCCTGAGGGCGCGCGCGATCGGCACGACGAGTTCGAGATTCGGTGCGCGCTTGCCGGCCTCGAGGCGCGAGAGCGTGCTCGGGGAGATGCCCGTCGCGGCCGAGAGGTCGGCCAGCGTCATGCTGCGCTTCTCCCGCCAGCTGCGGAGGCGAGGGCCGATGAAGTCGACGGAGTCGTCAGGCACGCGGTTCTCGTTCCTCGTCGAGTTTGCCGATTCGGCACGGATATTTGCTGCAATCGTATCGCCGCCGGATGCTGTGTGCATGAGCCATTCTTCTCTCGACAGTGAGCTGTGGGACGTCATCATTCTCGGCGGTGGGGCCGCCGGTCTCAGCGCCGCACTCATCCTGGCGCGGGCGCGTCGCCGGGTGCTCGTGCTCGACGCGCACCGGCCCCGCAACCGCTTCGCCGCGCACATGCACGGCGTGCTGAGCCGTGACGGGTACTCGCCGCTCGACCTCGTCGCCGACGGCAGGCGCGAGGTGCGGGCCGTCGACGGCGTGATCGTGGAGACCACGGTGATCGAGGCTCGAGCGATCGACGGTGTCTTCGAGGTGGTCACCGAGGACGGTTCTCGGGCGACCGGCCGTCGCCTGATCGCCGCGACGGGTGCGCGCGATGAGCTGCCCGATCTGCCCGGGCTCGCCGAGCAGTGGGGGCGAGGCGTCTTCGGATGCCCGTACTGCGACGGCTACGAGGCGTCGGGCCGGGCGATCGGGGTGCTGCTGGGCACGGCGGCGGGTGTGCACAAGGCACACATGCTGCGTTCGTACTCGAGCGACATCACCGTCTTCACCGGACTCGCGGGACCGCTGCCCGAGCAAGAGCGCCTCGTGCTCGAGAGGCGGGGAATGCGGCTCGAGGATCGTCCCGTGGTGGGTGTCGAGACCGAGGAGGACCGTCTGACCGGCATCCGTCTCGATGGCGGCGAGGTCGTCGGTCTCGACGTCGTTTTCGCCGAGCCGACGCTGGTCGCGCGAGACGAGACCTTGCACCAGCTCGGAGTGGACCGCATCGAGGGACCGATGGGGGAGTGGACCGCTGTGGATGCCGTCGGCCGCACGAGCGTGCCCGGTGTGTGGGCGGTCGGGAACTCGGCGATCCCCTCCGCTCTCGTGCCGCTCGCGATGGGGTCGGGCGCGGCGGCCGCGCTCGCGATCAACGGCGAGCTGGTCGCCGAGGAGGTCGCGGCGGCTGCGGCGACGGTGTCGGATGCTTCGTCGCCGGGTGCTGCGGTGTCGGATGCTTCAGTGTCGGACGCTGTGGAGGTCTCGGCATGACCGACCCGGCGGAGTTCTGGGAAGACCGCTACCGCAGCGATCACGGTCGCGTGTGGAGCGGTCGGGTGAACCCAGCGGTGGCGCGGGAGGTGGCTGATCTGGCACCCGGCCGTGCGCTCGAGCTCGGCAGTGGTGAGGGCGGCGACGCCCTCTGGCTCGCGGAGCGGGGGTGGACGGTCACCGCGGTCGACATCTCGCAGACCGCGCTGGCCGTCGGTGCGGCGGAGGCTGCGGCCCGTGGCGTGAGCGACCGCATCCGGTGGGTGCAGGCCGATCTCGTCGCGTGGCATCCGGATGTCGAGTACGACCTGGTGACCTCGGCGTTCCTTCATGCGCCGTTCGAGTTCCCACGTGCGGAGATCCTGCGCCGTGCGGCATCCGCCGTCGCGCCGGGCGGCACGCTGCTGGTAGTCGGGCACGGCGAGGCGCCCATGGACGCGGGGCAGGAGCCGGGCTCGGGGCACCGGCACGCGGCCGGAGGCCCGGCGCTGCCGACGCCCGACGAGGTGCTGGCGTCGCTCGACCTCGATTCGGCGTGGCGCGTCGAGACCAATGCCGAGGTCGAGCGCAGCGCGACCCTGCCGGACGGCACTGTGCGGGAGGTCATCGACACGGTGCTCAGGATGAGGCGGGCGGCACCCTGAGAGCTGTCCGTCAGCCGGTGAGCGCCGCGCTCCGCTCCTCGGCGGAGTTCGGGGTCCAGCCGTACCAGCCGTCGCCTGTGGGGATGACGCTCCAGTCGCCGCAGGCGAAGACCGTGTCTGCGTCGTAGGCATCCGGCGCGAGGTATCGGAATCCCTCTGAGCGATGATCCGCGGGTCGCACTGCTTCTGCTCGCGGGTACACTCCTCGGGAAGAGCCCGCCGCGCATCGGCGTCGGGAGGGATCCGAGCAGGGGGACGAATGGAACCGCACCGAACGGATAGCGCAGGGGATCCCTGGGAGACGCCGCCGCGGGTGAACGCGGCGAAGGGCTGGGGAGTCGTGTCATTCGTCATCCTGGCGGCCGGGCTTCTTCCTCTCCTGATCATGATCGTGTTGGCGACCGTGGTCGATCCGCTGTACGGGTGGTACATGATCGTCATCGTGCCGCTGCTGCTGCTCGCGTGCGCGATCAGCGCCGTGCTGGGGATCATCGGCGTCGTCATCGCGGCGCGCCAGCAGAACGGCTACCGATGGCCCCTCCTCGGTCTGGTGCCGAGCGCCGTCATCATGATCGTGATCCTCACCGTCTTCCTCGGGCAGTGACCGCTCAGGGGGCGGCGGCCTGATCGTCCGGATGCTCGAGGTCGAGCACCCATTCGTTGATCGTCAGCTCGACGCCGCGGAACGTCTCGGAGATCGTGCCGCAGAGAGTGAAACCGTTGCGGCGGCACACGCCGTTCGATGCGGGATTGTCGATGCCGGGGAACGCCACGAGCGGTCGACGCCCCGTCGGGTGAGCGCGCACGTCGTCGATCAGCAGCGCCAGGGCGCGTGATGCGATGCCGCGCCCTTGCGAGTCAGGCAGAACGAACCAGCCGGTCTCCCACGCGGGTCGGCCGCGCCACTCGACGGGCCAGTAGCCGATCGAGCCGAGGGGCCGGCCTTCGTCGTCGATCACGACGAACATCCGCGCGTCATCCGACGCGTTCAGGCGCAGGTAGCGCTCGTGCCGCGCGACGAGCTGCTGCTCATTCTCGGGTCCGTTGAGGTGCGCGGTCATCTCCGGCGAGTTCGCCGCGCGCAGAAGCGCAAGGTCATCGGTCGACCACGGGCGCAGGCGCAGCTTCTCCATGGAGCGACCCTGCCACGGGCCACGGACATCGCGGACCAGCCCTAAGCTCTCGTGAGAACATGGCGCGGTCCGCGCAAGAGAACTCCCGGAGGTCACCCGTGCCCAGACCTACTGCACTCGCGTTGGTGGGCGTCGGTCGTTATGCCGATCCCTGGCATCCCTTCGTCGAGACGGCATCCCCGATCATCGAGCTGCTCGCGGAACGAGGCTTCGATGTCCGCACCGTGACCGACGTCGATGAGGCTCTCGCGGAGTACGCCGATCCTGCGAAGGCCTTGCCGGCGCTCGTCCTCGCGAACCTCGGCAGGCCGACCGACGGTGAGCCCTCGCCGTGTGGCGAGCGGGCGCATACGGGGCTGAGGAACCTCCTCGCGGGCTCGCCTCTCATCGCCTTCCACGCGAGCGCTAACGCCTTCCAGGATGCGGATGAGTGGGAGGAAGCACTTGGTGGCCGCTGGGTTCTCGGGCAGAGCTGGCATCCGCCGCAGTCCCGTACGCGCGTGCACCTCGGACCTGCGGCGTCACGTCTGCCTGGGATATCCGCCTTCGATACGGTCGATGAGCGCTATCTCGATCTGCGGCTCGCCGAGGATCTCGACGTGATCCTCGAATTCGATGACGACGCGGGAGGGCGAGCACCGGCGATGTGGATGTGCTCTCGGGGATCGCGGTCGGTGGTGTTCGACGCTCTCGGGCATGATCGGGCCGCCTTCGACGCGCCGGGGCATCTGCAGGCGATCGCGCTTGCGATCGATGCTCTGATCGCCGACTGACTGGACCATCGCGCCGAAGTGACGCGACGGTGCTGCCGAGAAAGGCGCGGAAGCGAGCGCGTCTCGGGCCGGTTTCCGGGCGCGCCGAACGTCCCCTCGAAGAATCATGACGAGTTTCACCCCAAAATGCAACTAGTTGCAAAAATCTCTTGGAAAACGTCATCCCGTCGGCTAGCGTCGCTCTAGCCGACGCGAGTCCGGCACGAATCAAGGGAGATCACATGCACGACGCAACGAAGCGAGCGACCCGAAGCCGTCTCCTTCTCGCCACGGCCGGTGTCGCCGGCGCGGCGCTCGTCCTCGCGGGCTGTTCTGGCGGCGACGCCGGAGGTGGATCGGGAGCGAGCGGTGAGAAGACGAGCATCCGGTTCCTCTACGCCACCGGCGACGAGACCTGGAACGCGGTCGTCGACCAGGTCGTCACGGCGTTCAACGAGCAGAGCGACACGACCGAGGTCAAGCTCGATCCGCTGCCCGCCGGTTCGGACTACGCGACTGCACTGAAGACCGTGGACGCCACGGGCAACTGGCCGGCCGTCGTCGACATGCGCGACACCCTCACTTACGTCAACGCGGGCAAGCTGGCCGGCATCCCTGCTGAGGTCACCGACCTGCTCGAACCAGATGCCTTCGCACCGGCCGAGGATGGCGAGGTCTACACGGTTCCATACAGTGCCCTCAACGGCGAGCTCGGAATCAACATCATTTACAACAAGACCTACTTCTCCGAGCACGATCTCGAGGTCCCTGAGACCTACGGTGACTTCATCGACCTGCTCGAGGACATCAAGGCCAACGGCGACGTGCCGCTCGCGACCGCTGCCGCCGAAGTGTGGCCGTCCGATCAGCTGTGGAAGCCGCTCGCTGCGCCCGTCTTCGCCGAGTACAGCGACGAGGGAGGGTTCTGGAACGCGGCCGCGGCAGGCGACGCGTCGGTCGCTGATCTGAAGGCGCCGCTCGAGGAGCTCAAGCGGATCATGGACGACTACGTGCTCGACGGATGGCAGTCGACCGCCGACGCCCAGACGACGACACTGCTCGTCAACGAGCAGGCCGTCATGGCGACGTCGTCGGCCGGTCTCGGCCGCCTCATGGACATCAACAAGGTCGATCCGGAGTTCGACGCGGGCCTGTTCATCATTCCCGACGAGGACGGCGACATCAACGTCCTCAAGAACAGCGTCGTCGGCGACACAGCGGGCGGCCTGGCGATCTCGTCGCAGGCAGCGGAGGACGAGGCCGAGTACGCTGCGGCTGTCGAGTTCCTCACTTACTTCTACTCGGTCGACGCCGCGAACCTCATGGAGGAGAACGGCTGGATCTCGCCGAACATCCTCAAGTCCGACGAGGTGACGCGCAACGACACGATCCCCGGCGCCGAGGACTTCTTCGCCCTGCTCGACAACCCGAATCTGGTCTGGTACGAGAACGCCCCGACGCTGAGCACCTTCAGCTCGGTCAACACGTTCTTCCGTCAGTCGCGCATCGAGATGCAGGACGGTCAGACCACGATCGACGAGACGATCGCGAAGGTCCAGGCGGAGCTCGACGCGCAGGTCGCCGCTGCCGGCTGATCCGAATGAGACCGGGGCGCGCCATGGTGCGCCCCGGTCGTCATCCGGAGCGCCGACTCGGCCCATCCCGTCAAGGAGACAACATGAGTGCACACACCGAGGTCCGACCGCGGCCGCGATTCGGAAGAGGCCGGCTGGCGATGCTGGGATTCGTCGTCCCCGCGCTGATCATCTACCTCCTGATGGTCATCGTCCCCTCGCTGCAGACGCTGCAGTTGAGCCTCACCGACTGGGACGGCATCAGCGACGGCTACGACTACGTCGGTGTGCAGAACTACCAGGACATCGTGGCCAGCGGGCGCTTCTGGAACGCGGTGCGCAACACCCTCATCCTCGGACTGGGGTCGGCGATCGTCGTCAACGCGATCTCGCTGGCGGTGGCGCTGATGCTCGACAAGCTGAACCACGCGCAGGGCTTCTTCCGCACGGCCGTCTACCTGCCGGCCCTGGTGAGCGCCTTCATCATGGCGACGATCTGGAAGTACCTCCTCAACTACAACTTCGGCTCCGTGAACACGGTGCTCCGAGACCTCGGCCTGCCCGATTGGGCCCGCGACTGGCTCGGGGACAGCAGCATCGTGATCTGGGTGATCCTCTTCATCACCTGCTTCACGCTGGGCGGCAACACCACGCTGATCTATCTCGCGAACCTCCAGTCCGTTCCGCAGGAACTCATCGAGGCGGCGCGCATCGACGGCGCGAGCGGTGCCAAGGTCTTCTGGAACGTGACGTGGCCCATGATCGCCGGCGCTGTCACCGTCAACATGACGCTCGCGATGATCGCAGGATGGGTCATCTTCGACCAGGTGCTCGTGCTGACCTCGGGCGGCCCCGGGTTCGTGAGCGAGACGATGGCGTTCTTCATCTACAAGGTCGGCTTCGGGGAGTACCGGGCCGGGTTCGGCTCGGCGGCCGCCGTCGTGCTCTTCATCGTCGTGATCGTGAGCACCGTCGCCGCGAACGCCTATATGCGCAAGAGGGAGATCCAGGCATGACCGAGACGATGACCCAGGTCACCATGCGGCACGATCCGGAGGATCGCCCTGCAGGCATCGCCCGCATTCCCCGCGCCCCGCGCGTCCGTCGCGAGCGCAAGAAGTGGAGCGTCGGCGAGATCGTGGTGATGGTCGTGCTCAGCATCCTCGTGCTGATCGTGGCCTCGCCCGTGATCTACGCGCTGTTGAACTCCTTCCGCTCCTATGCGGAGATCACCAAAGACCCGATGGGCCTTCCGACGACCTTCGCATTCGACAACTACGTCGCGCTGTTCCAGCAGACCGACTTCCTCGAGGCCGTGCTGAACACCCTCATCATCACGGTCGGCACCGTCGTCATGCTCGTGATCATCGTGCCCATGGCGGCTTACGGCATCGAGCGCGTGGGCGGTCGTACCTCGCGGTTCCTCTACGTGCTCTTCATCGCCGGGCTCATGATCCCGTTCCAGGTACGCATGATCCCGCTCGTGAAGGGCTTCGACGACGTCGGTCTCTACAGCACCCTGCTCTCGGTCATCCTCGTGCACCTCGGCGGAGCGGCGAGCTTCGGCATCCTGCTCTACTGCAGCTTCATCAAGGGCATCCCGATCGAGGTCGAAGAGGCGGCGCATGTCGACGGCGCCGGGCGTCTGCGCACGTTCTGGCTCATCGTCTTCCCGATGCTCCTGCCGGTGACGTCGGCCTTCGTCATCATCCAGTCCTTGGGACTGTGGAACGACTTCTTCATCCCCCTCGTCTTCCTCGACTCCTCCTCGGCCGGGACGATCAACGTCGCGATCAACCGCATGGTGGGCCTGCTCACCTCGCAGTGGCAGCTGATCTACACGGGAGCGATTCTGGCGATCGTCCCGTCCGTCGCGATCTTCGCCGCCTTCCAGCGCTATTTCATCAAGGGCATGTCCGTCGGGGCGGTGAAGGGATGACCTCCGTCACGACCTCGCGCCTGGGCCGACTGCTCGGCTACGACGGCGTCATCGCGACGCTGCTGCTCAGTGCCTTCCGGTACTTCCTCGTCTCACTGTGTTTCGTGGCGTGCCTCGCCCCGCTCCTGGTGTTCCATGCCATGGTCGGATGGCAGCCCACGCATCTCTCCCTCGTGCTCGGCGCCGCGGCGCTGCTGCCGCTGGCCCCGGCGCTGCACGCCCTTCTGCGCGCGTCGGCCGCGCTGCTCGACGGCGACCACCACGTCGTGCGCACCTTCTGGCGGGGATTCGCGGACGCCGTGCGCGTGCGCTGGGGGACGGCCGTCGCGGTGAGCGTCGCAGCTCTCGTGCTCGGCTACGACGTCGCCCTCCTCGGAGCCGGGGCGGGTGTGCTCCTCGGCGCGGTCGCTGCGGCCGGCGTCGTCATCGCGGTCGTGGTCGCCGGGGCGGCTCTCTCGGACTCTCCCGTGCGCGGTGCCGCCTTCGCCGCAGCGAGCGTTCGCATCGTGATGCTGCGCCCGCATCTGGCTCTCGTCTGGTTGCTGCTCGGCGCACTGGGCGTGGCGGCGACGACCCTTCCAATGATCGGGGCAGTCGCCTGGTTGTCGGCGCCGGCGCTCGCCGGAGTGGCGGCCGTGATCTGCAACCGATCACTCGGCTTCGAGACAGCGCGACAGAAGGTGGACGCATGACCGCGCACATCGGCGGGTTCACGATCGAGTGGGCATCGGATGCGCCCGCGACACTGGCTGCCGACCCCGGCCACCCGGTGCCGCTCGTCGAGATCTTCACGGCGGTCGAGCAGCGCGCCCGCACCAGCCAGGCATACGTGCGTTCGGCGGTCGGAGTTCGGCTGCGCCTGCAGAGCGCGGATGCCGGAGCCGATTCCGTCGTTCTCGTGCAGCGTGACGACGCCACGGGGATCGAGGTGTCGAGCGTTCTCGCCCTCTCGGGAGGTGCTCTCCGCGTGCAGCACACGCTGCGCGGGACGTCACCGGAACCCGTCGTGATCACCGCGGTCACCTCGGCGTCGATGGGCGTCGGCACGGGGTCTGCGGCAGGGGAGGGCTACGACCTTGTGACCGCGCGCAGCGAATGGCTCGCCGAGAACCGCTGGCATCGCCGACCGCTCTCCGATGAGCTGCCCGATCTCTCGTTGCCCATTCACGCCCAGAACGGTCGTGGCCACGCGACCCTGACCAGTCACGGCGCGTGGTCGACGGGCGAGCACCTGCCGGTCGGTGCCCTGGTGCACCGCGACGGCACGGCGCTCGCCTGGCAGATCGAGAGCGGAGCGGGCTGGCACGTCGATCTCAGCCAAGCGCTCGATGGTCTGACCCTCGCGTTGCTCGGTCCCACCGACCTCGAGCACCAGTTCGCACACACCCTGCGCGACGGCGACGAGTTCTCGACCGTCCCGGTCGCCCTCGCGGCGGCGCAGGACCTCGACGCCGCGATCGCCGCGCTCACCTGGCACCGTCGGGCGATCCGCCGCGCGGATGGCGCGGACCTGCCGATCGTCTACAACGACTTCATGAACACGCTCATGGGTCAGCCGTCGTCCGAGGCTCTGCGTCCCCTGATCGGCGCCGCCGCGGATGCCGGAGCCGAGGTCTTCTGCATCGACGCCGGCTGGTTCGCCGACCCGGCCATCGGAGACTGGTGGGACACCGTGGGCGAATGGGTCGAAGCCCCGGACCGGTTCGACGACGCGGGTCTGCGCGGAATCATCGACCGCATCCACGACCAGGGCATGCGCTCCGGCCTCTGGCTCGAACCGGAGGTCGTGGGCGTGCGCAGTCCGGCTGCCGCCGCACTGCCCGACGAGGCGTTCTTCCAGCGATTCGGTCAGCGGGTGCGCGAGCACGATCGCTATCACCTCGATTTCCGGCATCCGGCTGCACGCCGCCATCTCGACGAGACCGTTGATCGCCTCGTGCACGACTACGGGATCGGCTACCTGAAGCTCGACCACAACATCAACCCCGGTGCCGGCACTGAACGCGATGCGACCGCCGCGGGCGACGGCTTGCTGGGACACATCCGCGCAGTCGGCGACTGGCTCGACGGCGTGCAGGCACGGCACCCCGAGCTCCTGATCGAGAACTGCGCATCTGGCGCGATGCGCGCAGACTACGCGCTCCTGAGCCGCACGCACTTGCAGTCCACGAGCGACCAGCAGGACCACCTGTTCTACCCGCCGATCGCGGCGTCGGCGCCCGCATCGATCCTGCCTGAACAGGCGGGCAACTGGGCGTACCCGTCGGCCTCCATGACGGATGCCGAGACAGCGTTCACGCTCGTCACCGGGCTCAGTGGGCGACTGTACCTGTCGGGATTCCTCGGCGAGCTGCGGCTGTCGCAGCTCGAACTCGTCCGGGAAGCCATCGCACTGCACCGGAGCCTGCGCGACGGTCTCTCGCGTACCGAGCCCTTCTGGCCGCTCGGACTCCCTGCGTGGGATGACGACGTGGTGTGCCTCGGTCTGCGAGGCGAGCGCGAGACGCTGCTGTTCGTCTGGGATCGGGCCGACGCACCCCGCTCGATCGAGATCCCCGGAGTGCGCGCAGCGGAGACGCTGTTCCCCGCTGCGGCGGACGAGTGGGCCTGCACGCCCTCGCCCGAGGGGCTCCGCGTCGACACGCTTCAGGGGATCGCGGCCCGCGCGCTCCGGGTCGAGGAGGTTTCGGCATGAGCGGCACGATCCGCACAGCCGAGCTGTTCCTCGACGACCGCGGACGGACGGCCCAGCTTCATGGCGTCGGCATCCAGCGGGTCGCCGACGCCTGGTACGCCTGGGGTGAGGACAAGTCTTTCGGCGATCGCTTCACCGCTGTGGCCTGCTACCGTTCGCACGACCTCGCGAGCTGGGAGTACCTGGGCGATGCGCTTGTCGCAGGTGAAGGCGATCTGAGTCCCGACCGGATCGTCGAGCGGCCGAAGGCGGTTCAGCGCCCTGATGGTCGCTGGGTCCTGATCGTGCACGTCGACAGCGCAGACTACTCCGACGCCCGCGTCGGGTACGCGGTCGCGGATGCGCCGGAGGGGCCTTACGTGTACCTCGGGAGTGAGCGGCCACTCGGCAATCTCAGCAGGGACATCGGGGTCTATCAGGAAGACGGCGTCGGCTATCTGCTCTCGGAGGACCGTGCGAACGGTCTGCACATCTACCGTCTCCGGCCCGACTACTGCGGTGTCGAATCGCTCGTCACCACGCTGCACCAGCAGGACCGCCCGGAGCTCGGCTACGAGTCTCCGGCGCTCGTCCGGCACGACGGCCTCTACTGGCTGTTCGGCTCCGACCTCACCGGTTGGGACCTGAACGACAACAAGTACTGCACGGCGCGCGCACTCGACGGTCCGTGGGGGCCGTGGCGGGACTTCGCGCCCGCCGGCAGTCGTACACACGACTCACAGGTCAGCGTCGTGCTGCCTGTCGACGGCGGGCACATCTACGTCGGCGATCGCTGGATCCGGGACGACCTGTCGTCGTCGGCACCGGTCTGGCTGCCATTGAACCTGAAGGACGGACAGGCGGAGCTGCTATGGCGCGATGTCTGGAACATCGAGGAGCTGAAGAAGTGAACGCCCGACCCCGCGCGATCGTCGCGATGAACCCGCCGGCGCTCGCCGAGAACCTCTTCGGACCGCACCGGACGCGGCTGATGCAGCTCGTCGACGTCTCGGCCGATGTGCTCACCGAATTCGAGAGCGACTCGGCGCGCAAGCATCTCGCCGACGTCGAGGTGCTCCTCGCGGGGTGGGGCTGCCCACAGGTCGACCGTGACGTGCTGGACCGGATGCCGTCGCTGCGAGCCGTGGTCTTCGCAGGGGGCGCAGCGAGTGCTGTGCTCGACACGGTCGAGGCCGCACGACGTGGCATCGCGTTCGCCAACGCCGGAGAGGGCAACGCTCAGGCGGTCGCCGAATACACTGCGGCCACGATCGTCCTCGCGGGCAAGCGCGCACGCTATGCGGAGATGCTGTATCGCGAGGGCCGTTCTTTCGTCGACCGCGAGGCCGATCTCAGCGACACCGGTAACTTCGGCCGCACGGTCGGTCTCGTCGGCGCATCCCGCATCGGCACACGCGTGGCCAGGCTTCTCGTCGCCACCGATCTGCGCGTGCTCGTCTACGACCCCTATGCCTCTGCCGAGGAGATCGCAGCCCTCGGCGGCGTCAAGGTGTCGCTCGAAGAGCTGCTGTCGACATCCGACATCGTCTCGCTGCATGCGCCGGCCACTGTCGAGACGGCGCACATGATCGGCGCCGGGGAGCTCGCCCTCATGCGCGAGGGCGCGGTCCTGATCAACACCGCGCGAGGCTCGCTGATCGATCACCACGCACTGCGCACTCATCTGCGCGACGGACGGATCGACGCGATCCTCGACGTCACCGAACCCGAACCGCTCGACCCCGACGACGAGCTGTGGAACCTGCCCAACGTGACGCTGACCCCGCACATCGCGGGCGCGACGGGCAACGAGCTGCACCGGCTGGGCCGCGACGTCGTCGACGAGGTCGCCCGTTATGTCGCGGGCGACGAGTTCGTCGGCGTAGAGCGGGTGCCGGGGGTCGTGTGATGGCCACGATCACGAACCCGATCCTTCGGGGCTTCAATCCGGACCCGTCGATCCTGCGCGTCGGCGACGACTACTTCATCGCGACGAGCACCTTCGAGTTTCATCCTGCAGTCCGGATCCATCACTCCACCGACCTCGTGGAATGGACAGTGCGCGGTCACGCCCTGGACGAGGGGTTCGAGCTTCTCGGGATCCCCGACTCCGGCGGCGTGTGGGCGCCCAGCCTCACACACGCGGAGGGGCTCTTCTGGCTCGCGTACTCGGTCGTCCGGTCCATGGACGGCGACGACAAGGACATCGACAACTACCTCGTCACGTCTCCGAGCATCGATGGCCCCTGGAGCGAGCCCGTGCACCTCGGTTCCCGCGGCTTCGACTTCTCGTTCTTCCACGATCCCGACGGCACCCACTGGATCGTCGGGGTGCAGTGGGATCAGCGGCCGGAGCATCCGTCGTTCAGTGGGCTGGTCCTCGAGCAGTACCATCCCGACGAGAAGCGCACATCCGGCACCGCGACGGTGATCCACCAGGAGCAGACCCTGGTCGAGGGACCCAACCTGTACCGCATCGGCGACTGGTATCACCTCCTGATCGCCGCCGGGGGCACGGGGTGGAATCACGCCATCACCTCGGCACGCTCGCGTCACATCGGCGGACCGTACGAGCGGGATCCGCGCCCCTTCATGCTCACCAGCAGGGACGCACCGGGCCTCCCCCTGCAGAAGGCCGGTCACGGCGAACTCGTCCAGAGGACCGACGGAGAGTGGATGCTCGTGCACCTCGCGAGCCGACCGACACTGCACCTCGGCGAGAGGTACAGCACCCTGGGAAGGGAGACGTGCCTGCAGCGGGTGGTCTTCGATGACGACGGGTGGCTGCGGTTGGCCGACGGCGGGCATCATGCGGCTGTCCACGTCGAGGTCCCCGACGAGGGGCAGATCCCGGTGGCGAGCGGGTTCGCCGAGCGGTTCGACGGGCCGACTCTCGACAGCCGCCGCTGGTCCACGCTTCGGGCACCGCTCGCCACCGCCAGCGCCGACCTCGCGTCTCGCCCCGGATGGCTGCGGCTGCGCGGCGGGCACTCCCCGGCATCCGTCTTCGAGCAGTCCATGATCCTGACCAGGGTCGAGGAGCACCGCACCAGATTCGAGGTGACGATCGACGCCGATCCGACGACCACTCGTGAGCTCGCGGGCCTCATCGCCTGGTACGACCGGCAGGGATGGATCTGGCTGCAGCTCGGATGGGACGAGGAGCACGGGCGTCACGTCCGCGTGGTGCGCCGAGACGGTGCCACGACCCAGCGGTCGGCTCCCGTGGCGGTGGCGGACGGCCCCGTCCGCATGCGCGCGGACCTGGACGGGCCGGATCTGCGGTTCGCCGTCGCCGACGATGCCGGATGGGTCGCGGTCCCCGGTGTCCATCCGGCCTGGACCCTGTCAGACGACCACGGTGACCGTCTGCGCTTCACCGGGCTGTTCTTCGGGGTCCGCGCCGACGATCTCGACGGCCGCGGCTGGCAGGCCGACCTGACGGACGCGATCCTCGGCGCCCCTTCGAGGGAGGACTGACCGCACTCCACGCAGTGAAGTTCCCGTTCTGCATGCCCCCAGCGCCGTCACGATGGCGGTGCAGTCACGGAAGAGAGATCGATGAAGATCTATCAACGACGCAGTATCCGCACCGCGATCGGCAGCGCGCTGGTCGGGACCTTGGCGATGAGCGGCGTGCTCTTCGCCGCACACCCCGCGACCGCCGGCTCGGGCACGACCTCCGTGGTGTCCGAGACGCCGCCCGGGATCGTACGCACCGTCAGCGATGCCGGGTTCGCGCATCCCGGCGTCGGCTTCACCGCGGACCACCTCGAGAACATGCGCGCACAGGTACTCGCCGGGGTCGACCCGTGGGCGAGCTACTACGACGCGATGATCGAGACGCGGTACGCGACACGCGATTTCCGGGCGGAGAACGCGCAGCCGGGCACGGACACCCCGAAGAACGACGCGTATTCGAGTGTGGGGATGCGTTCGAGCGCGTTGCGCGACAGCATCGGTGCGATGACGCAGGCCCTCGAGTACGTCGTCACGGGCGACGAGCAGTATCGCGCGAATGCGCTGCACGTGATCCGGACCTGGAGCAGCCTGGACCCTGCGAAGTACGAGTACTTCGCCGATGCCCACATCCACACCGGAGTGCCGCTGTACTACATGCTCATCGCCGCCGAGGTGATCCGCGGCACGGAGCCGGCCGGCACCGAGCTGGACGGATACGACCTGCGTTGGACGGATACCGATCAGCAGCGCATCGAGGACAACCTGGTGCGTCCCGTGCTCGACACGTTCCTCTCGTCGCCCAACCGGCTCTGGAACCAGCACCTGTACGGCGTGATCGGGATGGTGTCTGCGGCGATCTTCCTCGACGACGCCGATCTCTACGCCGAGAGAGTCGAGTGGTTCACGGTGAACGCGGGTTACGAGAGCGAGCACGATCTGTACGGCGGGAACGTGAACGGCTCGCTTCTGCAGCTGTTCCGCGAGATCCCCGCCGACGACCCCGCGAACACGACGGGAGCCCCTTTCGTGCAGCACATGGAGATGCTGCGCGATCAGGCTCACGGTCAAGGCGATGTCGATCTCTTCGTCGCGCTGGCCCGCATCGTCGACGCGCAGGGCACGCGGGTCGATCCCGATGACGGCACGGTGTCGACGGCATCCGACGCGGTGTCGCCGTACGACTTCCTCGACCACCGCATCCTCAAGGGGGCGGACACGTTCTACGCCTTCATGATGGGCGAGGACGTGCCCTATGTCCCTGCGAACGAGGGAGGCACGCTGTCACAGGCGTATCGCGGGCGGCTGCAGGATCCGCTCAGTGAGGCGTATCTGCAATACCGCTACGTCGCGGATGTCGACGTCGCTGACGAGGCTCCGAACGTCGCGCAGCTGTACGAGCAGCGCGACGGACCGCTCTACTACTACGGCACGGGCGTGCAGAACTTCTGGAACGACCGCGGTTCCGACTACACCGGCGCCGAGTACTGGGTGGCCTTCCCCGAGGAATTGGCCGGAGAGGACGACACCGTCGCACCGCTCGCCGAGAGCGCCGCGCTGTCCACCACGATCTTCGGCACGCCTCTCGGTGCCGGGGCATCGCGGGAACAGGAGGGCGACAGGTCGTTCATCCGGCTGGACGCCGTCGAGGACGACGCCTGCATGGCGATGCGTCGAGCGATCTGGGGCGACAGATCGAAGAACTCGCTGGTCGGAGTCGAAGTCCGCAGTGACGGCGCCGCACGACTGCAGCTCTCACGCACTGCGACCGAGCCGCCCTTCGGTGAGATCGTCGTGCCCGACACCGGCGGCGAATGGCGGTACGTATGGCTCGACCTCGCGTACGCGCAGACGCCCGGCGCGGTGGGGGACAACATCGTGTTCCTCCGCGCCACCGGTTCGCAGGCGACGGTCGACGTCGGCTCGGTGCTCGCACAGGCGAACGGCGCGCTCACGCCGCCGGTCTTCGCCGAGGCGCCGCAGCTCGACGTGGTGCTCGTGGCCGGTGAGTCCTGGACTCGGGCGCTGGTGACGACGGATGCCGGGGGAGGGGCGACCGCACTGTCGCTGCAGGGCGCCCCGGACGGCGCAGCTCTGGGCGACGGCACCCTCTCGTGGACGCCGCAGCAGACGGGAGACTTCGAGCTGACGGCCGTCGCGTCGGACGGCGAATCCATCACCGCTCTACCTGTCGCGATCACCGTGGTCGCAGACCGGGCGGCGGCGATCGCGGAACTGGTCGACCGCGCAGGAGCCGCGGAGGACTACACCTCCGCAAGCCTGGCGCGGTCGGCCGCGGCGCGCACCGCGGCTGAGAACGCTCGGGACACCGCCGACTCGGCGGCCTTCGCCGCGCTGCTGGAAGAACTCGCCGATGCCGTGTCGGGCCTCGTCCTGCTGAATCCCCGGTTGACGGACGGCACGCTCGACTACCGGACGCTGGTGAGCGCGGCGCCGCTGACCGGTCAGCAGCTCACCGCACTCACCGACGGCGACAACCAGACCCACTGGGGCGACCAGCGGGTGCCGAGCATCGTGTTCGACTTCGGGGCGGGGTTCCGCGTCGGAGCAGAGCGATTCGGCATCCAGGCCAGGGACACCTTCACGAACCGTGCCGAGGGCACCAACGTCTACGGATCGAACGACGGCACCATTTGGACCCTCCTGACCGAGCATCCGAACGTCGGACAGGACGCGGCAATCGAATGGCTGCCTGTGCGAGGCGAGGTCCAGGATCGGACTTTCCGGTTCGTGAAGTTCCAAGTGGACGATCCGGGCGTGCCATCGGACCCGGCCTATCCCGGAATCTGGAGCATCGCCGACATCCGCATCGACGGAGTGCGCAGCGAAGCGGTCGGGTCCATGGAGACCGTCTCGCTGTCCTCGGCGGATGCCGTGGCCGGGCGGGTCGTCGCCGGCGACGAGGTCGCAGTCACGCTGTCGGGCGACCCGGGGAACACCGGTGTCGCGGTGACGGTTCTCGGCACTGCGGCGACGGTCACGGCCTCCGCCGCCGGCCAATGGGTCGCAACTGCGACGCTGCCGTCCGACGCCGCGGCAGGCAGTGGTGTGAGTTTCACGGTCGACTTCACGGCCGCCGATGGTCGCACGGCCGACACCGTCTACGCCACCACCGACGGGTCGAAGCTCTTCCTGTCGAGCGACGACGGGCGTATCGACGGCGCGTTCCGCGACGCGGTGGTGCTCCGACCGGACGGTGTCGTCGATGCCGCGTGGACGCAGTACACGGCACGGATGCTCGACGGCGACCCCGCGACGCACTCGGACACGCGCCTCAACTCGGGAACCTACGGCAACGTCTGGGACTTCGGCCCCGATACGACCGTCTCGCTCACGGGCGCCGAGGTGCTCGTGCGGCAGGACGGATACGGTACCAGCCGCATCGCCGACATGCGGTTGGAAGGGTCGAACGACCTGCAGACCTGGACGCGGCTGAGTCCGCAGGCTCCCGCCAAGACGCTCGAGTGGCAGCGATGGGCGGTGAGCGACGACGCATCGTTCCGGTACGTGCGGATCGTCAACGGCCAGATCCTCAATGTCGCGGAGCTCATCGTGTTCGGCACCGCCTCGACGGTCGAGCCGGTTCCTGCGTGGGATCCCGCGACCGTCTACGGCGCGGGGGACCAGGTGCAGCACGCAGGGTCGACCTACACGGCGCAGTGGTGGACCAGCAACGAGCAGCCGGGCAGCACCGCCACGGGATCGTGGATGGAGCAGGGCGCGCCCGTTGCGGCGGCGGGCGAGGGGGTGTCGACCTGGACGCGGTCCATGGTCTACACCGGCGGAGAGACCGTCGCGCA
Source organism: Microbacterium sp. ZW T5_45 (assembly GCF_044987415.1). Lineage (NCBI taxonomy): Bacteria > Bacillati > Actinomycetota > Actinomycetes > Micrococcales > Microbacteriaceae > Microbacterium > Microbacterium sp. ZW T5_45. Next base: position 24,574 of record NZ_JBJDRJ010000043.1, read on the forward strand.
CGACGGACACGTGTTCCGTGCGCAGTGGTGGACCCGCAACCAGGCACCAGGCGACCCGCACGGGCCCTGGGAGGATATCGGCGCGTACTAACGACGGATCGGGGGTGCGGCCGGCTCGGCGGTCGCGCCCCTCCGTCTCACTGTCGGACGGCGCCTGTGGAGTCTCGGACGATCAGCTCGCTCGGCAGGACGACGGGGCCGTCGTAGGTGCCGCCCACCGCGATGCGGCCGGCGAGTTCGCCGACGTCGTGGAACGGTGCACGGACGGTGGTCAGCGACGGCGTGAGGTCGGCGACGAGCTGCATGTCGTCGAAGCCTACGACCGACACCTGCGCGGGGATCGCCATGGCCGCCTGGTGCAGTGCGCGGCAGACACCCACTGCCATCACGTCGGTCTGGCACACGATGCCGGTGACCCCGGGATGCTCGGCGAGAAGCGTCATCGTGGCTGCGGCTGCGTCATCCGAGGTGTTCCCGCTCCGGATCGCCAGTGACAAGTCGCCCTCGATCCCTGTCGTGGCGAGTCCGTCCTGGTAGCCGAGGAACCGCTCACGGGAGGTCGTCGTCTCGTCGAGCGCACCGACGAATGCGATGCGTCGGTGCCCCAACCCGATGAGGTGCTCCACGGCACTGCGCACGCCGCCGCGGTGGTCGTAATCGATCGATGCGATGTGCGGCAGGTGGGGCAACGCTGCGCGGCCGCACAGGATCAGCTGCGCGCCGACGCGCGCGAGCGTCTCGGAGTATCGCTGCGCGCGCTCCTCGAACTCCTCGCCCGTGGGGGTGGCGCCGACCAGCAGTACGGCCGCGACCCGCTGCTCGCTCAAGGTCTCGATGAGTGCGGCCTCGCGATCGAGATCTCCCCCCGTCGTGCACATCGTGAACAGGTGTCCGTTCGCGGTCGCGACGTCTTCTGCGCCGCCGGCCATGGAGGCGAAGGTCGGGCCGACCATGATGCTCGACACGAACGCGATGCTGCGGCGGCCGACGCCCATCATCGAACGGGCGAGCCCGTTCACGACGTAGCCGAGCTCTTCCGCCGCGGCGAGGACGCGCGCGTGGCTGGCCGAGCGGCCCGTGGCGCGGCCGGCGAGGACACGAGAGGCCGTGGCGCGCGAGACCTCTGCCAGACGGGCGACGTCGGCCAGCGTGGCTCCGCCGCTGCCGCCGGGTCCTGGGGAGGAGAGGCGAGGAGGAGCCCCGGTGTCGGGGTTTTCCATGATCACAGGAAGAATCTATCGTCCGGAGCGGCGTACCCGGGGATTGCGGGCGCAACTAGTTCCAGGTGGCATGGTCGGACACCGGCGGGGCGGTTGCGGAGCTTTCCTGGATCACGGTGTCGGACCGTTCCCTGCAGGGTCGATCGTGCCGCGGCCGCGTAGTGCACACACGCGAAGCGCAACAAGGATGGCGGCCGCGAGGACCAACGACACGCCCTCCCAGCGAGAGTCGAGCGCGAAACCTGCCCCGCCTCCGGCAGCGAACGCCGCGAGCACCGCGAGATACGCGCCCGCCGGGCGCAGGTGGCGCTCGCCGTCGTCGGCGATGTGACGGCCTGCGGCCCGGCCGAGAAGGCCGGCTGCCATCTGGATCACTGAGGTGACGGCGATGTTGCCGTAGAGCATGCCTGTCTCGCGGTGAAAGGCGTTGCCCTGGACACCGGCGAGGAAACTTATGGCCCACGCGATCCACATCGGTTCGATTTCTCGGAAGGCGCTCAACGCGGCGAGGGCGCCGAGGAGCAGAATCTCGACGAGCAGGACGGCCGCAGAGTACGACCTGCCGCGCCGCGACAGCCAGAGGATGAGGATGCTGCAGGCGAAGGCCCCGAGCGCGAAGACGAGAACGGAACTGGCAGCGAGGAGCGCTCGTTCGACGTTTCCCTCTGCGGTGAAGTAGCCGAGCGAGATGAGGTTCCCGGACTGCACTGTCGCGAACGTGCCGACCTGACCGAAAGTCCACGCGTCGAGCAGACCGGAGACGAAGGCGAGAGACGCCGACGCCCACACTGTTTCCAGCAGCGGGTAGCGACGAAGTGACGAGGCGTGGGCGAGTGACATGGAAACCTCCTGGGGTGACTCCACCCAAGCGAAAGAGACCGTCCACGGCGTCCGACGAGTGTCGAGTGCACGTTCGTCAGCTATCCCTGTCGCGCATCGCTGGACGTCGCCAGACTCCTGGGTACCGTCCGGATTCGCCACGAAGGAGCAAGCCATGGATTCGTCCGAGAACATCCCCGTCGGGCACGAGGTTCCCACGCTGGGCAACCCCGACCTGCCGCAGGAAGGCGAGGTGAACATCACTGACCGGCCGCAGAGCAACACCATGACCGGTCCTCAGAACGAGACCATCGAGTCGCAGTTCCCGAACCAGATGCACGCGCCCGCGACGGACATCAGCACCCAGCCGTTCTTCTGGTCGTCGTTCAACATCTCCCCGCGGCGGGTGCAGCGCGGTGGATGGGCGCGAGAGCTCACCAGGCAGGACTTCCACATCTCCGACGAGATCGCCGGCGTCAACATGTACCTCGAGCCCGGCGGCATCCGTGAGCTGCACTGGCACCAGACCGCCGAATGGGCCGTCATGACCCGGGGCAAGGCCCGCGTCACCACGCTCAGCCGCTCGGGGCTCCCCGCCGTCGAGGACGTGGAGGAGGGTGACCTCTGGTTCTTCCCCGCAGGCACTCCGCACTCCCTGCAGGGACTCGGTCCCGATGGGGCGGAGTTCGTGCTCGCCTTCGACGACGGCGACCAGTCCGAGTCGAACACCCTCCTGCTCACCGACTGGTTCGCGCACACTCCGCCCGAGGTCCTCGCGAAGAACTTCGGTGTCGCGCAGGAGGTCTTCTCCGACATCCCGTTGCACAACCTCTGGATCTTCCCCGGTGACGAGCCCCCGGCCCTCGAGGTCGACCAGGCCGCGGCCGGCGTCGAGTGGGGCATGGAACCGGTCATCTTCCGCCTGTCACGGTCGAAGCCGCTCTACGAGAACACGGGCGGGTCGATCCAGATCGCCGACTCCACCAACTACACGTACTCCTCGACAGTCGCCGCGGCCCTCGTCACCGTCGAACCCGGCTCGATGCGCGAGCTGCACTGGCACCCCAACGCCGACGAGTGGCAGTACTACCTCCGCGGCTCCGCCCGGATGACCGTCTTCAACACCGGCCCGCACGCGAACACGACAGACTTCCGTCCGGGAGACGTAGGTGTGGTCCGCAAGAACTTCGGCCACTACATCGAGAACACCGGCGATGACGTGCTGCAGTTCCTGGAGGTGTTCCGCACCGACAGGTACGAGGAGATCTCGCTCGCCAACTGGCTCTCGCACGTGCCGCCGCAGCTCGTCTCGGCGCACCTCAACATCGACCCCGCCGTCCTCGCGAGCTTCCCACGCGGTTCGCAGGGCATCACTCCTCTGCGCTGAGCAGAGGGATCCACCCGCCGCACCCTGCGCGCTGGTGAGCGGCGCCGGGAGTTCGCAGCCCCGGCGCCGCGTTGCATTCTGTTGCCCTTGCAGAGGAAGAGCATGATGACGCACTCCCCATCCACCGATATCACTCGCCACACGACACCGTTCTGGGTGGTGGCTATCGCGTTCCTCCTCGTGATGGCCTACTCCACCGTTCCCACGCCGCTTTACCCGCTCTATCAGCGGGTCGACCGCTTCCCGGTCTCGGTCGTGACCATCGTGTTCGCGGCATACGCGGTCGGTGTCGTCGCGAGTCTGTTCCTGCTGGGCCACGTCAGCGACTGGATGGGCAGACGCCGGATGCTCGTCATCGCCATCCTCGTCTCTGCGCTTTCGGCAGTGCTCTTCACGGCGTTCACGGATGTGCCGGGCCTACTGGTGGCCCGCATCGTCAACGGCATCAGCATCGGCGTGCTCACCGCGACCGCGACCGCACACCTCGGCGAGCTGAGGGCTCGAGCGCGGCCGGATGAGAACACCATCGTCGCGGCATCCGTCGCCGGCGGCGCGAACCTCGGGGGTCTCGCGCTCGGTCCGCTCATCGGAGGTCTCTTCGCCGACTTCCTGCCCGACCCGCTGCATCTTCCGCACACCGTGTTCGCGGTCGTCCTCATCCTCCTGGCCATCGCCGTCGCACTCGTTCCGGAAACTGTCGCCCCATTGCCGCACAAGTATCGCCCGCAGAGGGTTTCGGTGCCCGCGGCATCCCGAGGTCACTTCATCGCTGCCGCGTTCGCGGCTTTCGCTGGCTTCGCGCTCTTCGGGCTGTTCACCTCTCTCGCGCCCTCGATCCTCATCGGCATCTTCGACGAAAGCGGACACCTCATGGCCGGCGTCACGGTCTTCCTCGTCTTCGGGTCCGCCGCCGCCGCTCAGGTGCTTCTCGCCCGAGTCGCTCGTCGTACCCAGTTGCTGTTCGCCGCCGTCGCCTGCGGTATCGGGCTGCTCGCCATCGCCGGAGGAGCTCTCGCACCTTCGCTCGCCCTCTTCCTCTTGGGCGGAATCGTCGGCGGTGCGGGCGTCGGTGCCCTGTTCAAGTGCGCGCTGGCCACGGCATCCGAGATCGCGGAGCCGGAGCGCCGCGGCGAGACGCTCGCTGCGATGTTCCTCGTCGCATACTGCGGACTGGCGATCCCGGTACTCGCCATTGGCGGGGCACTCACCGTTCTGCCACAGATCACCGTGCTGCTCGTGTTCGTCGTCCTGGTCGGAATCGTGACGGTGGCCGCCGCACTGCGGATGCGTCGCATCGCGCGCTGAATGAGGGAAGGGTTGCCGGGTACGTACCCGGCAACCCTTCCCTCGCGGGTGTGGTTCAGGCGGAGCGGCGAACCGCTTCGGCCAGCGCTGCGGGCAGCCCCTCGGTTCCGCTGTCGACCCGCACACCGTTGATGAAGAACGTGGGGGTCCCGTTCACTCCGCTGCGGATGCCGCCCTCCTCCTCATCGCGGATGCGGGCGATGAACTTCTTCGAGGCGACGGCTGTGCGCAGTTCATCGAGCGGCAGGTCGAGACGCTCACAGATCGTCGCATAGAGATCGGGACCCAGCTGCTGCTGGTTCTCGAAGAGGAGGTCGTGTGCTGCCCAGAACTTTCCGTGCTGCGCGGCGAATTCCGCGACGAACGCCGCGTTCACCGCCTCGGGGTGGACTTCCGCCAGAGGGAAGTTGCGGAACACGAAGCGGACCTCCCCGGCGTAGGCGGCCAGGAGGTCTTTCACCACAGGATAGGCGGCGCCACAGTAGGGGCACTGGTAGTCGCCGTACTCGACGAGGACGACTGGGGCTGCGGCGGGTCCTTTCGAATGGTCGTGTGGGGAGACGGGATTGCGAAGTGAGGACATCGTTCTCTCCTTTCAGTTGTGAACGAGTGCGTCGAGAGCGTCGAGCACGCCGTCGACGCCGGGGTTGACGGCGACGGGCGCAAGGTAGCTCCAAGCGATTACGCCGGCGGAGTCGATGACGAACAGGGCTCGGCGGGCTTCGCCGACGGAGTCGTCGTATGCGCCGAAGAGACGCGCGACGGCGCCTTTCGGTTCGAAGTCGCTGAGCAGAGGGAAATGCAGCGAGTGGGCTGTGGTGAACGCCTCGTGCGACCACACGTTGTCCACGGACACAGCGATGACCTGCGCGCCTCGCGCGCGGATCAGCGGCAGGGCCTCATTGATGACCGAGAGCTGGTCGCCGCAGACGGGGCTCCAATCGGCCGGATAGAAGGCGAGGACCACGGGTCTGCCGAGGAGTTCATCCGAGTTCAGCGACTGGTCGGCGGTAGCCCGAAGGGTGAAGTGCGGGGAACGCTCTCCGGGCTGCAGGATCTCTGGCATGGTCGGCTCCTTCTTTGCTTCTCTCACTGTGCTCGCGTCGGGCGAGGCAGCCGTAGGCCGAGAGTTCGAAGGTCATCCGACATGTGTCGAGCCGGGCGCGCTCCGTGTCCTTTGGACCACGACCACTCCGAGGAGGACGATTGCCGCAATGGCTGCTCCGGCGAGGGTGTCAACGACGCGTTCGTCTGCAACTTCACTGATGGAATTCCCAGCTGCGGAAGCGAGGAGGACCGCCATTGGCGTCACAACAGTAAAAGCCCACGTCAGGTTTCGGCTCAGAAGAAGCTCGAAAGCGAAGATCAAAGCGGCGGCCCAGAGTATGCGGGCGAACCCCTGGGGTTCGATGACGGCGAGCACGATGACGAGCAGGATGGCGAGGCTGGTGCCGATGAGTCGTTGCACGCCGCGGAGGATCGCGGAATGCACGTCCGCGTCCTTCTGCAGGATTCCGAGGCACGCCAACATCACCCACGCCGCGTGGTGCAGCCCGAGGAACGCACTGACGGGTACGGCCAGCACCGCGGCCACGGCGATGCGAGCGACGACGACGCGAACCGATGCGGGAACAGAGAAATGCCACGGGACGCGTCGCTCGAAGAGCTCCTGGTCGTTCGCTCGGATCGCTGGCACCACCAACGGCAGCACCACGACGAGATACCCGACGAGCGCTCCGCCGGTGAGCGATGCGATGACTTCGAGATAGCTCATCCCGGCTCCGCCCTTGGTTACGGGCGCGACGAGTTGACCGGCGGAACCGGTGATGAGGACGAGGAACAGTGAAGCGCCCCAGGTTTGATGCCGCATCCTTTTGAGTTGGAAGGATGTATGTCATGCCGAAGAAGATCGATCCCGCGCTGCGTGAGCGCGCTGTCCGGCTGGTGCGCGAGCATCGTTCGGAGTATCC
>NZ_JBJDRJ010000044.1:0-30247 GCF_044987415.1 Microbacterium sp. ZW T5_45
CGCCCCGACCGAGCGCACCGCCGCTGTCGAAGGCCCCACCACCGTCGAGGTCATGGCCGCATTCGCGGCCGTCCGCTTCCCGCACCTCACCGGCAACGCCGTCGAGGACGCCGAGGGCGTCCTCGCCGCACTCGACGACATCACCACGGACCTCGCCGCCGGTGGCGAGGTCGCACGACCCAACTGGCTCGGAGCGCTCTACCAGGGCATCCCGTACGAGCGCGAGTACATCGTCCTCGGCACCCTCGGCACCGCCATCAGCCTCGGCGGCAAGCAGGGCTACACCCTCCACTGTGGCAAGGCTGACGCACCCGTCAACCACCTCGGAGAGGAGTGGGCGGGCAACAAGACCGAGATCGCATCCGGCGTCGGCTTCACCAAGGGGCAGGTGTCCAGCCTCCTCAAGTGGGCCTTCGGTGCCGACATCGCCCGCGAGTTCTTCGACCTCCCCGGCGCGGAGGAGGCCATCGAAGCGTTCTTCCGGCTCGTGCTGGAGGACCACCTCATCTGGTCCGACACCAAGGCGCTGGAGACGTGGCGCACCGTCGCCGGTCTCCCCGTCGCGGCCAAGACCTACCCCGGCGTCGACGGCCACGACTACGGCTCCTCGCTCGGCATGGTCATCCAGGGCATCCTCGCGATCAAGGCCAAGAAGGCGGATGGCCGTCGCGACACGCCCACGTTCATCATCGCGAACGAACTCGCGTATGAGGAACTCATCTACACCCCGAAGGACCTGATCCCCGAGTTCGTCAACTTCACCGCCTCGACTGACTGGCAGGGCACCGGCGACGGCCTGGTCCTCGTCGTCGGAACGGCGTCGACGAGATACTCGACTACGCAGAGCGGCTGCACCTCGCGGTCGTATCCGTCGACTACCGGCTCGCACCGGAGCACCCTCACCCAGCGCCCGTGGAGGACTGCTTTACGGGCCTCCAGTGGGCCGCGGAGAACGCGGCCTCACTTGGGGTCCCAGACGGGAGGATCATCGTCGCAGGCGAGAGCGCCGGCGGCGGACTCGCGGCAGCCGCCACGCTCCTGGGCCGCGACCGCGGTCTCACCGGGCTCCTCGGGCAGTTGCTCATCGCACCGATGCTCGACCGCCGCAGCGCATCGCCGTCCATGCACCTGCTGCAGGGCGCCGGAATGTGGGACCGCGAGTCGAACATCTTCGGCTGGGCATCGCTGCTCGGAACGCTCGCGCCAGGCGACGTCCCAGCGTACGCGTCACCCGCCCTGGCGGAGGATCTCTCCGGCCTGCCGCCGACGTTCATCGACGTCGGCGGGGCCGACGCGTTCCGCGACGAGGCGATCGAGTACGCCGCGGGCATCAGCCGCGCCGGCGGCCTCGCCGACCTCCACGTCTGGGCAGGCGCTTACCACGGGTTCGACGGGATGGCTCCCACAGCCATCGTGTCGCGCACCGCACGCGCCACCCGCGAAGCCTGGCTCGACCGATTGCTCTCCGCTGCCGAAGCCGGGCAGCCGACGACCGACTCTGACACCAATACCGACGCTGAGGAGTGAACATGCCCACCTTCCCCGCCGACTTCCTCTGGGGCGCTGCGACCGCAGGACACCAGATCGAGGGGAACAACGTCCGATCCGACATCTGGGCGATGGAGCACGTTCAGCCGTCGCCGTTCGCCGAGCCATCGGGCGATGCCTGCGACAGCTACCACCGGTACGAGGAGGACATCCGCCTGCTCGCCGAGTCGGGGCTGAACACCTACCGGTTCAGCATCGAGTGGTCGCGCATCGAGCCCGAGCCCGGGCAATTTTCCCGCGCGGAGCTCGAGCACTACCGCCGGATGATCCTCGCCTGCCGGGCGCGGGACATCACTCCCGTCGTGACGCTCAACCACTTCACGACGCCCTCGTGGTTCGCGCGCCACGGGGCCTGGGGGCAGGCCGGCGCCGCCGGCTTGTTTGAGCGCTACGTCCGCTTCACCGTCGGGGCGCTGCGCGACGATGTCGACTGGTGGATCACCTTCAACGAGCCCAACGCGGGCGCGCTGCTGCTCGCGACCGGATCGCTTCCCCTCGGCGCCGCCGCGGATGAACTCGCCGAGGCACAGCGAGCGCTCATGACCCAGTTCGCCGCGAACGTCGGCGGCACGCCCGGAGTGGCGACCATGGCGATCCCGGTGCTCGCACCGGAGGCGGTCGAGAACGTCTTCACGGCCCACCGCCAGGCCCGCACCGCGATCAAGGAACTCGCGCCGGCCGCAAAAGTGGGCTGGTCGATCGCCGTGCACGACTTCCAAGCCGCCCCCGGCGGCGAGGCCCGTCGAGACGAGATCCTCGCCCAGGCGATCCACCCGTTCTGGGAAGCAGCCCGCGAGGACGACTTCGTCGGCGTGCAGACCTACACGCGCGAGGTCTACGGCCCGGACGGCCGCGTCGCCTCGGAGCCCACGGAGGACACCTTCCTGACCGGATGGGAGCACTACCCACCCGCGCTCGGCCACACGGTGGCCGCAGCCGCGGCCTACACGGGTGTGCCGGTGCTCGTCACAGAGAACGGGATGGCGACAGCCGACGACGAGGCGCGGATCCGGTACACCCGGGGTGCGCTGGAGGGGCTGACCGAAGCGATCGACGCCGGCGCGGAGGTGCTCGGCTACATCCACTGGACGCTCATCGACAACTGGGAGTGGCACTCCGGCTTCGCCATGACCTTCGGTCTCATCGCGGTCGACCGCGAGACGTTCGCGCGCACCCCGAAGCCGAGCCTCGCCTGGCTGGGGAGCGTCGCGACATCCCGCGGCGAAGCGTTGACGGAGAGCCTGAGCGCGGCGCCGCGCTCCTGACGAGGAGGCGGATCGATGCCTCTCGTACGATGGATCGGGCGGGCGATGATGTCGCCCGCCCGGCGGATGCGCCGTTCGCGCTTCGATGCCGTTCCCGCTCCCGAAGGGCGTGTCGTGTTCTTCGGCGACAGCATCACCGAGCAGGGACTGTGGGACGAATGGTTCCCCGAACTGAAGATTGCGAACCGCGGGGTCGGCGGGGAGACGGTCGCCGAAGTCACAGCGCGTGTCGATACCGCGATCAAGGGCGCCAGAGCGGTGTCGCTGCTCGTGGGCACCAACGACATCACCGGCTTCGGCGCGTCGCGCAAGGCAGCAGACATCGCGGACCAGTACGAGGTGCTGCTCGCCCGTATCCGCGATGTCGTGGCGGACGCTCCCGTCCTGCTCACGAGTGTCCTGCCCCGAGATCGCTTCTTCGCCGACCGCGTGCGCGCACTGAACGGCCGCATCGAGGCAATGGCCGACGCTTGGGGCATGACCTACGTCGACGCGTGGTCGCGGATGCACGGCAGGCGCGGCGAACTGCGCCCGGAGCTTACCCACGACCGCATCCACCTTACCGGCACCGGCTACCGGGAGTGGCTGACGGTGCTGCGTCCCGCGTTGGAACGCGCGCTCGCCGAGACCACGCCGCAGGAGGGGCGACGGTGAGTCAAACGCTGCGCATCGGCGTGCTCGGAGCCGCGAAGATCACGCGGTCGGCGTTGCTGCGTCCCGCAGAGGCGGTGCCCGGGGTGACGGTGGCGGCCGTCGCCGCACGTGACCCGGACCGAGCTGCCGACTACGCCCGGCGGCATCGGATACCGCGTGTCTTTGACACGTATGACCAGCTACTCGCGAGCGACGACGTCGATGCCGTGTACGTGCCGCTGCCGCCGTCGCTGCACGGCGCATGGACGATCGCGGCGATCCGCGCGGGCAAGCACGTGCTCGTCGAGAAGCCATTCACCGCGAACGGCGACGAGGCACAGGCGGTCGCCGACAAGGCTGCTGCGAGCGACGTCATCGTGATGGAAGCGTTTCACGCCCTGTACCACCCTCTTGCAGCACGACTGAGACAGATCGTCGCGGACGGTACGCTGGGGCGGATCAGGTCGGCGACGGCGGAGTTCTGTGCGCCGATCCCACCGGGCAAGGACATCCGCTGGAACGAGAGCCTCGGCGGCGGCGCGCTGATGGACCTCGGCTGCTACCCGCTGCGGATGCTGCAGTCGATTCTCGGCGGGCCAGCCGAGGTGCTCTCAGCGCAGGCCACCGCGCGCGGCGGCATCGACCGCACCATGCGCGCCACCTACCGTCTCCCGCTCGCGCCGCGCGCAGAGATCTTCGCGAGTTTGTGGTCGTGGCGGCTGTTCTCGTCGAAGCTCGTCCTGGTCGGCGAGCGGGCCAGCGCACGGGTCTCGTGGCCCTACCAGCCGCAGGCGGGGGCTGTGATCCGGATCTCCCCTGCCGGAGGCGCGGCATCCGGCAGCACCGTCGTCGAGCGCGTCGATCGCACACCGAGCTACACCCACCAGCTGCGTGCGTTTACCGACGCGATCCGGAGCGGCACGGCTCCCGCGTCGCCTCTGAGCGAGTCCGTCGCGATGATGCGCACGATCGATGCGACCTACGCGGCCTCCGGCCTCAGCCCTCGGACGGCCGGTTGAGATCCGGGGACGGCAGCCGATCGGTTCGTTCCGTCACCGCCACATCAACGTCTTATGAACATGTGTTGATCTGGTGGGCGCGTCGCATCCGGCGGCACCGAGATGCTGGTTAGCCTGGGTCGGATTGTCCGTCTTGGTGGTCGCATGGCGGGGCGTGCTCCCCAGAACACGAAGGAAGTAAGAACATGGACCTCGGTTCGCTGCTTGGTAGCCTCCTTGGCACCGTCACGTCGCTCCTCACCGGCCTCCTCGGCGGCCTTCTTGGCTGATCGGGTCGCGACCTGACGCCGCCCGTCCGGCGTCAGGATACGAAACGCTCCCCGCACGCAATGTGCGGGGAGCGTTTCGCTGCGGCGGCGCGAGGCCGCGGAGCGAATGGCGCTCGTGTCATTCCTCGACGGGTGTCTCCGTCCCGGTGGTGCGACGGCGTCGGCGCACCACGAGGAACGCGCCGGCTGCGACCAGCAACGACATGAATGCACCGGCGACGAGAGCGTTGTGGATGCCCGCGGCCGCCGCGGCCGCCGCGGTGGCTCCGGCCGCGGCCGCTTCCGCGGAACCCAGTGTCATGACCGTGACGTAGGTCGCGGTTCCGAGTGCCCCGCCGACCTGGTTGATGGTGTTGATTGCGGCCGAGCCGTGGGCGTGCAGCTGTGGGGTGAGCGATCCGAGCGAGGCTGAGAACAGGGGGGTGAACAGGCCACCGACACCCGCGCTCATCGTCATGTGCAGGGCGATGACGATCCACAGGGGTGTCTGCGTGTCGAGCGTCGTCATGCCCCACAGTGAGGCGCTGAACACGAGCCCACCTCCGATCAGCAGGGGGCGCGGCCCGATGCGGTCGTAGGCGGCGCCGACGGCCAGAGCGAGGATAGCGCTGACGAGCCCTCCCGGAAGCAGAGCGACGCCCGTCTGCAACGCGCTGTGGGCGAGCACGTTCTGCAGGTAGATCGGAAGCAGGATGACGACGCCGAACTGCGTGATCACGACCATTGTGAGCAGGACGAACGAACGCGTGAACAGGCCGTCGCGGAACACTCGCAGATCGAGAAGCGCTGCATCCCGCTTCTGCAGTCTGAGCTGTCGCGCCACGAACGCCGCCAGGGCGACGAGGCCGATCACGATCGGCACGGCCGGGTGTACGCCCGCGCTCCCCGCTTCGCCCATGTTGGCGAGGCCGTAGACGACGCCGCCGAAACCGATCGTGGACAGGACGACCGAGGTGAGATCGATCGATCCCTCCGTCCTCTCGCCGACATCGCGCACCGCGAACACCCCCGCGACGAGAGCGCCGAGCGCGAAGGGGAGGATTAGCCAGAACAGTCCGCGCCACCCGAGCGTGTCCAGGACGGCGCCGGCGGCGGTGGGGCCGAGGGCCGGGGCGGAGCTGACGACCACGGCAACCAACCCCATCATGGCGCCGCGACGCGAGGTGGGCACGATCGCGAGCGTCGTGGTCATGAGCAGCGGCATGACCATGGACGTGCCCGCGGCTTGTACCACTCGGCCCAGCAGCAGCATCTCGAAGCCGGGTGCGGTTGCGGCGATGAGCGTGCCGACGCTGAACAGGGCTATGGCGACGAGGAACACCCGGCGGGTGCCGAATCGCTGGAGGAGGAAGCCGGTCATCGGGATGAGGATGGCCATCGTGAGCATGTAGCCGGTCGTGAGCCATTGGCCGGTGACCGCCGAGATTGAGAGCGCGTCCATCAGACGAGGTAGCGCGACGCCCATCACCGTCTCGGTGAGGAAGACGACGAACGCGCTGGCGACGAGCACGCCGATGAGCGCTGCGCCGCCCGGCGGAAGAGGTTCGCGGACTGTGGGACGGGTGGCGGGCGCTGTGGTCATGGTGGTCATCCTTTCGAGGCGAGAAGGTGAGCCCGCATCGCTGAGGCACTCTATGTCAATATGGCAGTGGCTGTCACAATAACAGAAGAGGTGGGAACGTATGCTGAACGAAGGAGGAACGTGATGACGTCCAGTAGCTCTGCAGGTGTGCCCGATCTTCGTGAGCGACGCAGGCTGCAGACCTACGCGTCGATTAGCGATGTGGCGATCGAGCTCTTCGAACGCAGCGGCGTCGACGGGACGACGGTCGAGCAGATCGCCGATGCCGCCGGCGTCTCACCACGGACGTTCTTCCGCTACTTCCGCACGAAGGAGGACGCGGCGCTCACGTCCTACATTGCGTTCGCCGACCGCATCACGTCGTGGCTGGAGAACGAGACCGGTGAGGATCTCGTGGTCTCGCTGGAGTCCGCGATCGAACAGGCGATGGAACAGATCGATGCCGATGTGCAGGTGCGCGAACGGCTACTTCGTGTCCGGCGGCTGCTGGAGAGGGAGCCGGCGTTGCACTCCGCCGCTGCGCAGAGCGATGCGTCGTCGGTCGCCGAGTTCGCGCGGAGGCTGATGCGCAAGCCCCACTCGTCCCTGTCTGAGAGCGAGGCGCTGCTGATCAGTAGCCTCACCGTCACGATCGCCACGATCGCCATGCAGGAGTGGGCGGCGCACGTCGATGCCGGCGGTGCGGACTCGACGCTCGCCGCCGCGTATGCGCGTGTGCGTCGGAGTGCGCATCGCCACTTCGGTCGCGCCGGCTGACGCGGCCCCCGTAGTCCTGACTATGCGCGCTGCTGGCGCGGGATCACGACGCGCTCCAGGATGAGGAGGCCCGCGGCGGCGAGGGGCACCGCGACGAGTGCGCCTATGATGCCGCCGAGCGCCGCGCCCGCGAGCGCCGCGATGATGACGAGCGCGCCCGGCACGGCGACGGCCTGCGCCATCACACGTGGGGAGAGGATGTATGCCTCGATCTGCATGTAGGTGATCATGACGACCGCCACGACGAGGGCGGCCGTGGGGCTCGCTGTGAGCGTGACCAGGACAGCGACGGTCGAGCCGAGCACGGTGCCGACGACGGGGATCAGCGCTCCGATGAACGCGATCACGGCCAGGAGCGCGGGTGCGGGGCTGCCGACGAGCCCGGTGACCACGAACGTGAACGCGGCGTTGATGGCGGCCAAGCCCAGCTGACCGCCGACGTACCGACCGACGGACAGCAGGATCTCCTCGACGAGGGCCACGATCTCGTCGCGCCGCGAGCGTGGCAGCAGCTGGTAGGCCTTCGCCTTGACCCGAGGCAGGGTCGTGAAGAAGTACACGGTCAGGGCGGTGACGACAAGGATTCCCGTGACCCCGTCGACGATGCCGGTGCCGACCCGCATCAGCCCGCCGCCGATCGCCAAGAGCCGCTCCGGGTCGCCGATGATCGCGGTGATCTAAGCCAGCAGCCCGTCGAGGTCGATCGACGCGGGAGCCTGGCTGCTCAGCCAGGCGAACCACTCCTGCTGCGGCAGGGATTCGAAGAAGCGGATGAATCCGTCGACGGCGGTCGCGACCTGAGCCGTCGCCGTGGGAATCACAGCGGTCGTGGTGCCGGCGACGAGCGCGAGCGTGAGGATCGCGAGCAGCAGCGTCGCAATCCCGCGGCGCATCCCGTGCGCCACCGCGAACCGCAAGACGGGATCGGCGGCGACACTGAGGAACAACGCGATTCCGACATATGTCAGCACGGTGGCCAGCGTTGAGACGGCAGAGAGCAGGGCCATGCCGACGCCGACGCCGAGAGTTGCGACCAACGCGTACCAGAACGGCTTCTGCGGGAGCCCGGTGGTCCGTGCGTGCGCAGCGGGGCGAGGCCGTGAGAAGCGGCGAGCCTTCAGCGCCATCCGCGGTCTCGTTCGCAATCCCGGCCGGGTGATGTGACGATCCATTGTTCTCCGATTCTCACGCGGGTTATTGCCCGACAGTCGACAAGTGTTCATTATGGTGCGTGGGTGGCGCTATCGTCGATGTCACGATGGATCCTCGAATCGCGCGCAGCCGACGCGCCCTCCACTCGGCACTCCTGGCGATCGTCGAACGCGGCGAGGAGGCGTCGGTCAGCGCGATCTGCCGCGAGTCCGGGCTGAACCGCGGCACCTTCTATCTGCACTACGACGACATCGCCGAGTTGGTGCAGGATGTCGCGCGATCGCTTGTGAAGGACGTCGTCGGCCCCTGGCAGTCCCTCATCGACACCGCCGAGTTCGAGCCAGCCGAATTCGAGGCGAAGTCCACAGCCTTCATTGGTGCATATCTCGAGCATGTGCGCGAGAACCGGGCCTTCTACTCCTGGGTGCTAGGGCCGCAGGGATCTTGGGCGGCAGTGAAGGGTCTTCTCGACGAGTTCGCGGCCGCGATCGTAGCTGGCCTGTCCCGATCTGCCCCTGATGGCGCGGAGCGACTGGAGGAGCAGGATGCCTGGATCGCGGATCTGCTGGCGGGATCTCTGTTCGGCGTCGTCGTCCGGTGGGCGACCGCGCCCCCGCGCGCAGGCGCCGCGGCGGTCGCCGCGTGGCTCTGGGCGGAGATGACGGTGCATCCCGTCGGCCGGTTCCCGTCGAGCTCGTGACGATCGCTCATCGTTGGGGCAGGGCGCTCCCAGGTCACTAATAGGCATGTGTTCATAAACTTGCCTGACCCGACAGTCTCGACGTCAGGCAGGAGAACGCCATGCCGCCCACCGCATCATCGATCAGGCGCACGCGTCCTGCCTCCGAGGCGTCCGCGAGCCACGGCGCTCTGCTCAAGCAGGTGCGCGACGCGGGTCTGCTGCGGCGCGCGCCCCTCTTCTACGGGCTGCTCACGGCGGGGCTCGCCGTGGCGCTCGTCGCGGTGCTCGCCGGGCTGGCGCTCGCCGGCAGTGTGTGGGTGCAGCTGATCTACGCGGCCCTGCTCGGGGTGATCATGACGCAGTTCGCGTTCCTCGGTCATGAGGCCTCCCATCGGCAGGTCTTCCAGTCGAAGCGGGCGAATGACGCGTTCGGCCGGTTCCTTGCGACCTTCGTCGTCGGCATCTCCTACTCGTGGTGGATGAACAAGCACACCCGCCATCACGCGAACCCGAACAGGATCGGCTTCGACCCGGACATCGAGCCCGACACGATCGTCTTCCAGCCGGAGCACGCGAAGGGGAAGGGGCGTTTCTACTCGTGGTTCCTGAGGCGGCAGGGCACGCTGTTCTTCCCGATGCTGCTCTTGGAAGGCGTGAACCTGCACGTCCAGGGCGTGCGATACCTGCTCGATCGACGCACCACGATCCCCGGACGCGAGCGTGAGGTCGCCCTGCTGGTCGCACGGCTCATCACCCTGCCGGCCTTCGTCTTCGCCGTCACGAGCCCGGGTGCCGCCCTGGCGGTGCTGGCCGTGCAGACCGGTGTCTTCGGGGTCTACATGGGGGCGTCGTTCGCCCCGAACCACAAGGGGATGCCGCAGGTGCCGTCCGAGCTGAAACTGTCGTTCCTGCACAAGCAGGTGCTGACCTCGCGCAATATCGAGGGGCCGGGCATGACGGCGCTGCTGGGAGGGCTGAACTACCAGGTCGAGCATCACCTGTTCCCGAACATGGCGCGTCCGCACCTCGCGCAGGCCTCACGGATCGTCAAGGACTACTGCCACACGCATGGCATCCCCTACACCGCTGTCTCGCTGCTCTCGTCGTACCGCACGGTCATCCGCCACCTGAACCAGGTGGGGTGCCCTGACCGCGACATCTTCGAGTGCCCCATGGTGACGGCCTACGCGCGGCGATGACGCGCGCCCAAATGGAGTGAAAGGAACAAGGCATGACTGAACGCACACGGGTCTTCCTCACGGGCGCCGCCGGCAACTGGGGACGCCGAGTCCTCGATGAGTTCCGGGAGCGCGCCGACCGCTTCGAGGTCGTCGCGCTCGTCCTGCCGGCTCCCAAGGACATGGCGTCGATCCGCGAGTACGAGGACATGCCCAACCTCGAGGTCGTCTTCGGCGACATGACCGACTATGCGACGGTGGAGCGCTGCGTGCGCGGCGCCGACTTCGTGCTGCACGTCGGCGCTGCCGTCTCTCCGGCCGTGGACGACCATCCGGGGCTCGCGACGCGGGTGAACGTCGGCAGCATGGACGTCATCATCCGCGCGGTCAAGGCGCAGCCGGATCCGTCGCGGATCAGCGTCGTCGGCATCGGTTCGGTCGCGGAGCTCGGCGATCGAAATCCTCCGCACCACTGGGGGCGAGTCGGCGACCCACTGCGAGTCGCCGTGTTCGACGAGTACGGCCAGAGCAAGATCGTCGCCGAGAAGGCCCTCGTCGACTCCGGCCTACCCAAGTGGGCGTGGCTACGGCAGACGGGGATCTTCCACCCGGGCGTCCTCGAGATCCGCGACCCGATCATGACCCACTCGCCGTTCGCGGGGGTCATGGAGTGGGCGTCGGTCGAGGACTCCGCTCGGCTTCTCGCGAACCTCTGCGAGCCGGAGGTGCCCGAGGAGTTCTGGGGCGAGGTGTACAACATCGGCGGCGGCGAGGACTGGCGGCTGACCAACTGGGAGCTGCAGACGCGGATGACCGGAGCGCTGGGAGTGAAAGACGTGCGCCGCTGGTACGACCGCAACTGGTTCGCCACGCAGAACTTCCACGGCTTCTGGTATACCGACTCTGACCGGCTGCACGAGCTCGTCCCCTTCCGTCAGGACACCTTCGATGCGGCGCTGACGCGGGCGGTGAAGGCCAACCCGGGGCTGAAGATCGCGGGCCTGGTGCCGCCCGCGATCGTCAAGAACCTCATCATGAAGCCGCTCACCCTCAAGCATCGCGGCACCATGGCCTACCTGCGCGACGACGAGCGCGCCGGCATCGACGCGTTCTTCGGTTCGCGCGAGAACTGGGAGGCGATCGGAACGTGGGACACCTTCTGGCCGCCGCATCCCGATCTCACGCCGCACAAGCTCGACCTCGGCTGGGACGAGAGCAAGCCACGCGACACGTGGGATGCGGATGTCTACAAGGAGGTCGCCGACTTCCGCGGTGGCCGGCTTCTGTCCGAGGACGTCGCGACCGGTGACATCGCGACGCCGCTGGAGTGGACGTGCGCCGCGGGACATCGCTTCACGGGAAGCCCCCGGTTGATCCTCGTGGCCGGTCACTGGTGCCCCACGTGCGTGCTCGAGTCCGATCGGTACCGCGAGCAGGCGGAATCGAACCCCTTCCTGGCACAGATCGACGGCAGGTCGTGACCATGTCCCAGTGCGGCTCGTCGCGGCCATGAGGCGCCGATCATGGCGGCTTCTGCAGCGCGAGGCCGGCGGAAGCAAACCGCCGAGAGCGGAGGATCGGCCCAGCGTCTCCGGGCAGAGCATGACGCCGGGTCACGAGGTACCGCCGGGGGTGGCGATCGCGTCAGCGTGGTCGTGGCGGTTCCTCGTGATCGCGGGCGCCGTCGCCGTGCTCGTGGCGCTTGTCGTGTGTCTCCGCCTGCTCGTCGTCCCCGTCCTGCTCGCCACTCTCCTCGCAGCGCTTCTGATCCCGTTCCGGGACTTCCTCGTCGCCCACCGCGTTCCGCGCTGGGCCGCGATCGTTATCGCCGAGGTCGGGCTCATCCTGGCAGTCTCGGCACTGCTATACCTCGTCGTCACGCAGGTCGTCTCCGGCCTCTCAGGTGTGGAGGAGCGGCTCGGCCGCGCCACGCAGGCGGTCACGGAGTTCCTCGCGGGGGCGCCCTTCCACTTGTCCGCGGATGACGTCGCCGAGTCGCTGGAGCGTGTCATCGCATTTATTCAGGAGAACAGCTCGGCGCTGATCTCGGGCGTGACGTCCGCTGGTTCGAGCATCGCTCACTTCGCCGCGGGGCTGCTGCTGACGCTGTTCACCTCACTTGTGCTGCTCATCGACGGGCGAGGGATCTGGGCGTGGATCGTGCGCCTGTTCCCGCGCGCGGCACGCGACAGCGCAGACGGTGCCGGCCGGGCTGGATGGCGCACGCTCACGGCATACGCGAAGGCACAGATCCTCGTCGCCACGATCGACGCCGTCGGCATCGGGATCGGCGCCGCGATCCTCGGTGTGCCGTTCGCCCTGCCCATCGCGGTGCTGGTCTTCCTGGGCTCGTTCATCCCGATCATTGGCGCGGTGGTGACCGGGGCGATCGCCACGCTCATCGCCCTCGTCTACAACGGATGGGTCGTTGCGCTGATCATGCTCGGCATCGTCCTGCTCGTCCAGCAGATCGAGAGCCATGTGCTGCAGCCGCTCATCATGGGCAAGGCGGTCCGCGTGCATCCGCTCGCCGTCGTCCTCGGCGTGTTCGGAGGCTCGATTGCCGGCGGCGTCTTCGGTGCGCTCTTCGCCGTGCCGCTCATCGCGGTGAGCAACACCGTGGTGCGTCATGTCGCCCAAGGAAGAGAGTTCGCGGCTGGTCACCCCGCGGCGTCCGGCGCGTAGGAGCGCACGCTCACGGTGAGTGGAAACCCCTATGTCCCCAAGGTTGGCAGAATCCTCATGTTGGCGGTCACCAGACCCGGGCTGGAGCTCCGATGGACGACTCTGTGATGATCCGCACGCTGCGGGACGAGCGGTCGGTGCACCGCGCGGTGCGCGGCCGGGCACGAGCCATGGACGAGCGCGGCTGGACGGGGTTGACGGCGATCCTGGATGCCGCGGTGGAGGCCGACTTCGGCACCGGCCGGGTCAGCGGCAGCGGGGTCGTCGTCGCGACGATCCGCGGTTACTTCGACAACTGCGGGCCCACGCAGCATCTGCTGGGCAACGTGATCGTTGACGTCGCTGGGGGACACGGCACGCAGCCGCGCGTACATCCGCGACATGCACCTGAACGCGGACGTGGATGCGGACGTCCGGTTCTACGCCCTCGGCGAGTATCAGGACACATGGCGGCAGGCGGCGGACGGTTCGTGGCGCCTCACGGAGCGGATCAAGACCGACCGCGGATACGCAGCACTCTCGACGTCTTCGTGCCGGCGGACGCGCAGGACTGAATTGGCCAGACTGATCAATTTACTCAGACACACCGCTGGACAGGTGTGACCGCTTACCACCAGGTACTTACCGGGGTTCGCACTTCCAGGCTAGTTCGAGCCATCCCGATAGAATTCGAGCGTGCGCGAGGAGCATCTGTTCGGTATCCACCTGTACCCAGCGACGGTGAGATTGGACACCGCACCCGGGGCTCGTGAGATCGGCACTGTTCACGGCGGCGAGTTCATGATCACGGAGGACCGTGACGGCACGACATCGGTGCGAGACGTTGCAACGGGCCATTGTTACCCGCTCAACCGTGACCGGAAGGCCACCGAGGGATTCTTGGAGGCTTTCGCGGAGTATCTGAGTTCCGGACCGGCCGTTCCGTCGCCAGTGACGATGACGGCTGAGCAGGCTGCGCAGCGTCTTCGGGCTTTCCAAGAAGGGCAGATCCGTCCTCCCTCCTTCTCGCCGGGCAGCGGACTCTCTCACCGCGCACGGCTGAAAAAGCTCCGAAAGCGGCTACGTGCTATCGATCGCGCCGCAAGCGGGCCCAGCTCATGGTGGAGCGGCCTCATCGACGAGGCAGAGAACGACTTACTCTGAGCGGCGTCAAAGGCGAGATAGTGCGTGGCCAGATCACGGGAGCGCTGAGGGCGATCCCGGCGCGGCGTTTGCGGACGGACGCGTCAGTTCGCGTTGCTGCACCGCGTCAATGAACCGCCGCGGCAGGTCCTCGTCGTCGTCACTTGCCGACATCAGGCGCATCGAGACCGTCACACCGGACAGATGAACCGCGCCATGTCGGATCGCGTACGACAGCTTGATGAGCCGCGGGAGAGTTCACTGCGCCAGGCGGAGTCGGGTGCCCGGTCCCAGATCCCGCGGTCTTGGCTGTGGCCTACGCAGTTTCGCACTTGACGGTGCGGGAACGCCGATGTGAGCGTAGCGCTGTGACGGTGATCCAACCCGTCGCAGCAAGTGCGAGCGTTGCGGGCAGTATCGCCCAAGCTGCAAGGTCGGCGGCGTTCACGCCGTTGGTGAGAAGGCTGCTCCCGAGGGCAGCACCGGCTGCGGAGCCGAGGTACATCGCCGCCATCTGGAGGGCGATGACCGGCATGGCCTGGTGCGGCCGGTCGGCGGTGAGTGCCTGTTGCAGGGTGGGCACGCTCGCGCATCCGGTCGCGCCCCAGACCATGGCGGCGATCGCCCACGTGGCTGGCGAGGCGAATAGTCAGATGGTGGCGAAACTCAATGTGAGTAGAAACGGCAGCAGAACGAGGAGCAGAGTCGGCCCATGCCGATCCAGAGGCTTGCCGACGAGGGCGGGCCCTGTGACGCCGCCGATGCCCCGCGCCCAGACGAGAGTGAACCCCGAGTCGGCAAGACCGCGCGCCTCGGCGATCGGAAGCAGGTAAGTGTAGAGACCGAGACTGGCCACACCGAGAAGGAACGCGGCGATAACGCCGACGCTGGTCATGCTTGAGCGCAGCACGCGCAAGGCGGGTTCACTCGCCGAGGTGTCGAGCTGTGGCAGCGCGCGACCACGGAGAGCGAGGGTGGCCATGCTGAGCACGCCGATAAGCACGACCATGCCCATCGTCCAACACCAGCCGGCGCTGATACCGATGAGCATCCCCACCGGCACCCCGGCGACGGTTTCGATGGAGAGCCCGAACGTGACCATTGCCATCGCGCGGCCTCGTTCCCCTTCCGCCACCATCGCTGCGGCGGCCGCGGTGGCTACGGCAGTGAGCACGCCTGCGCCGGCACCGGTGATGACGCGGAAAGTGAGGAAGATTTCGGCGCCCCGGGGAAATTGCGGTGATGAGGTTGCCGAGGTTGAAGATGCCGAGCGCGATCAGGATCGCGCGGCCGGTGTGTCCACGGATCAATCGCGCTGAGAGCAGCGGACCGGCGATGGCGTAGGCCGCTGTGAACGCGGTGACGCCCAGGTCGATCGTCGCGACGGTGGTGACGAGGGTTGTAGTGATCTGCGGAAGGACGCCGACGAGCACATAGCGTCGATGCCGCGCGCGATCGCCGCGAAGACCAGCGGCCAGACCTTGCGAATCATGCGTCCGCCTCGTCGCTCTCGTATCCGGCGAGGACGGTGTGCAACAGGCCGGGGAATCGTTGTTCGAGGTCGCCGGTGCGGAGCTGAATCATGCATTTGCGCCCCTCGGCGCGAACTAACACGAGTCCGGACTCGCGCAGCAGGCTTGTGTGGTGTGTGAGTGTGGATCGCGGCAGCTCCGGTCCGAGGTCGATGCTGTCCACCTCGCCGCGTTCGGCGAGCATCCGCACCATATTCAGGCGCAGCGGCTCGCTGAGGGCGAAGAGGACACGCGGGATCGCGATGTCGTCGGTGTCGGGGTGTTCGTAGGCCCGGGGAGACACCACGCAGTCCAATCATTCGAGAATAGTCGCACAGTTATCGTTCGAGTATTCTCGCCTAACCCGGTACAGCGCTCAACTTGTCTGCCCGCACCGCGGCCCTGGCGATTGACGGATCATGAGGATCGAGTCCCGCCGGCACCGCCCCTCGCCGGTTGACATGATGGATCGATCGCTAGCTGGGCCATCCGCTCCCAGGAGGCCGTGCGGCGGACGCCGATGAGTTGTCGGGCTGCCCGTCCGCGCGGCCCGCTGGCCGCGGTGGGGCGGATGAAGATCGATCTGGCGGTTCCCGAGGGTTCATCGCCGACGACGTCAGATTCGTCTGACTCCTGTTGCGTGAGGCGCGTCCTCATTCGCCGCGTTAGCCGTGGGCTGTCGAGCCGATCTGGATCAGGAAGACGCCGACGGCGACGAGGGCGACGCCGGCGCCCATGCGCTTGGTGAGGCGGTCCTTGAAGAAGATGCGTGCGGCGATCGCCGTCAGGGCGACGCCGCACGCCGCCCAGATGCCGTACGCGATGCCCACGGGGGTTCCGGCGGCGAGCGTGAGGGTGAGCAGCCCGAACGCGGCGGCGTAAGAGACGAGGATCGGAAGCGCCCAGCGTTTCTTGCGCAGACCGTCGGATGCCCGCAGGGAGAGGGTGGCGGCCACTTCGGTGACGATCGCCGCGGCGAGGAGGAGCCCGTTCATCATGCGGCCTTGTGCTCAGTTCCGGACTGCTGGTGGCTGCCGGTCTCCACCAGCACGACGCCGCCGATGATGACGGCGATGCCGATCGCGACCATCACCGTGAAGGGCTCAGCGAACAGCATGCTGCCCAGGATCGCGGTGGCCGCGACTCTCGCACCGACGAGGCGCTGCGGCCGATCGCACAGGCCGATCGCGCCCGCTCCATCGACATGGTGGCAGCGGTCCTCGAGCGATGGCACCCTGAGATGTCCGCCGTGGGTTGGCAGGAGTGGGCGCGCGCTGTCCTCGCGGTCGTCGACGGGCTCACCGAGGGGTGGCTCACCGACCGGGACGATCGAGCACTCGATCGGGCATCACGTCGTCTGATCGCCTCGCTCGTCTCCGGGATGCTCGAGCGGACCTGACCTCACGAGGTGGCGATGCACGGCCCTTCTGCGATACATCTTGACGAAGCAGGGCCGGAGCGTCGGGCCGCGGAGGCGACGCAGACGCGCAGCGAGAGCCGGACGGTGGCTCGCGCCGGGGCGCCGGGATCTCACGTTTGGGTCTATCCCAGCAGCTCGCAGCCCGTGGCAACGCTGAGGATGACCGAGCTGGCCCGGGAGACGGTTGCGACGCTGCCGCGCCTCTCGCGCGTCTGCTCGCGGCTCGAGAAGCGTGGCCTGGTCGAGCGGGTCCCGTGCCCGAAGGACCGCAGGGCGACCAACGTGCGGCTCTCTGCGGACGGCCGCCGACAGCTCGTGCGCGCCGTGCCACGGCACATCGCGACCGTGCGACGGGCCGTGATCGACGCGCTGGCTCCGGACCGCTCGACGCGCTCGCCGAGATGATCGTCGCGCGACTGGCCGAGTCACGGCAAGGGGAGACCGCCGAGTCTTCGTGACCACGCACGCCCGCCTTGGCGCAGGGGCGCGCTGTCAGCGTCGTGCAGATCTCGGCTGCTCCGTCGCGGATTAGGATGGGGTGATCCTTCGGCCTCACTGTTCCAGTGACAGAACGCGCCAACTTGGCGGAATCTGTAAACTGGTCGAGTGGCAGCGCAACGGGGCACGGGAATGGATCTTCGCGAGCGGAGGCGCCGAGCGACCCTGGACGAGATCGCTCATGCCGCTGTCGAGCTGTTCGAGGAGCAGGGCGTCTCGGCGACCACGGTCGAGCAGATCGCGGCGAGGGCGGGAGTGTCGTCGCGGACCTTCTTCCGCTACTGCCGCTCGAAGGAGCATGCTCTGATCGCCGGCGATGATGGTCCGGCATTCGTGGTGGAGCGGACGGCAGCGGCCTTGCGGGAGGGTGCCTCGGTGCTGAGCGCGCTGGATTCCGCCTGGCTGACCTGGCTTGACGAGCTGCAGAGCGAGGCGCGCTACGTATTCACTCTTCGCGTGCGCCGTCTTGTCATGGCCGAACCGGCGTTGCTGAGCGCTGTTCTGGCTTCTGACGCCGCGCGCGCCGACGCGCTCACGGCGGCGGTGGCCCGAGAGCCGGTCGAGCACGCCGATCCGCGCGCCGCGCGCGGGGCGGTCGTCGCGACGGCCGCCATCGCGCAGGCCGCGCTCGCGGAGGGCGCCCGAGCCGCCGCGCACGGCGAGACGGTACGGCTCGGCGACGTGTACGTGCAGATGCGGCGAGGGCTCGTCGCTCCGGCGGGCCTTCGGGAGGCTCACCCGGCCGGGTGATCGGCGCGCGGTCGCTGCACATGAGCTTCTGGCCTGCGGGCCGAAGAGAAAAGGCGGATGGAATGGATCGATTGACAGGCAAAGTGGCGATCGTCACGGGCGGCGCGCAGGGCATGGGGGCTGCGACAGCGCGGGAGTTCGTGGCGCAGGGCGCTCGGGTGGTGATCGCCGACGTCGCGGAGGCCGACGGTGTCGCCTTGGCGAATGAGCTCGGAGCAGCCGCGTCGTTCGTGCGACTCGACGTGAGCGACGAGTCGCAGTGGCAGGGCGCGCGCGATCACGCGCTCGAGCAGTTCGACCGGATCGACGTGCTCGTCAACAACGCGGCCGTCAGCTATTTCGTCGGTGTCGAGGACATCGAGGCCGACAAGGTGCTGCGCGTGCTGTCGATCAATGTGATGGGGGCGATGCTCGGGGTGAAGACCATCGCGCCCGTGATGCGGACTCAGGGGGCGGGGGTCGTGATCAACATCTCCTCCCTCGACGGCTTGCGCGGCGTCAACGGCATGAGTCCGTACGTCGCGAGCAAGTGGGCTGTCCGGGGGCTGACCAAGGCGCAGGCGCTGGAGCTCGGCCCGGTCATCCGGGTGCTCTCGATCCATCCGGGCGGTGTCAACACGGCCATGGGGAACCCCACGGGGGCGAGCGAGGATGAGGTGAACCTGGGGTACACGCGCGTGCCGCTGCGTCGCGTCGGGCGCCCGGAGGAGATCGCGAAGGTCACGGCCTTCGCGGCGAGCGACGATGCCAGCTATGTCACGGGTGCCGAGATCGCGGTGGACGGAGGCTGGACCGCCGGCCACTACCACGTCGGCCTCCCCGGAGGTCCGGAAGCATGACCCTTCCCTCCTCGAGCACCATCAGGCAGACCATCGAGCAGTACCTGCACCTGGCCGCGA
Organism: Microbacterium sp. ZW T5_45; assembly: GCF_044987415.1. Classification (NCBI taxonomy): domain Bacteria; kingdom Bacillati; phylum Actinomycetota; class Actinomycetes; order Micrococcales; family Microbacteriaceae; genus Microbacterium; species Microbacterium sp. ZW T5_45. The sequence goes on from NZ_JBJDRJ010000044.1 coordinate 18,970, forward strand.
CCGGCTCGGGCGCAGAGATCGCCGCTATCTACGCCGAGGGCGCCACGGTCGAGGACCCCGTGGGTTCGGCGCCGCATGTCGGCACCGAACAGATCGCTGCGTTCTACGACTCCGTGCGGGGTGCCGGCCGCTCCATCGAGCTGATCACGCTCCGGATCGCGGCGGACACGGCGGCATTCCATTTCCGCGTGACCAGCCCGAGCGCCGAGGCAATCGTGGTCACGGAACCCATCGACGTGATGACCTTCGACTCTGAGGGGCGCATCACGAGCATGAGGGCGATCTGGTCCCAGGACGATCTCGTCATCACGCCGGTGGAGCGCTGACGCGGTCGGCACCGTGCCCGATGCGCTCTGACGACATCGTCCGGCCCGTTTCGCGTCACGGAGGGCACTCCTCCGTGACGCGAAACGGGCGGGGTCAGCCTGCGAGCAACTCGTCGATCTCGGCGAGCTGCTCGGTGGTGAGCCGCCATGCGGTCGAGGCGGCGTTCGCGCGAACCTGGTCGGGGGTCGTGGCTCCTGCGATCACGGAGGAGACCTCCGGGCGGGTGAGCAGCCAGCCCAGCGCGAGCTCGATCAGCTCGTGTCCGCGTTCCTGCGCGTAGACGCGCAGACGCTCGGTGGCGGCCAGTCGCTCCTCTGTGGCCGTCTGGGCGAACCAGGGTAGCGCCGCGAACCGGGAGCCCTCGGGCGCCTCGGCACCCGGGCGGTACTTGCCGGTCAGCAGGCCCGAGGCGAGAGGGAAGTACGGGACCACGCCCAGTCCTGCCGCAGCGGCGGCCGGAACGACCTTCGTCTCACTGTCCCGGTTCAGCAGGCTCCACTCGACCTGCACGGCGCACAGGTGGGCCGGAGAGGCCTCGGTGATCGCCGCGGCCGCCGAGATCAGCTCCGACGAGGTGTTCGACAGGGCGACATGGCGCACCTTCCCGTCGCGTGTCAGCGCCTCGAAGGCCTCAAACAGCTCATCCTGGGGCGCGTCGGCGTCGGGATAGTGCTGGTAGAACACGTCGATGTAGTCCGTGCCGAGTCGCTTCAGGCTTGCCTCGGCCCCCGCGACGACGCGCTCCGCCAGCGCGCCGGGACGGTAGGCCTCCTCGGTGGAGCGGGGCAGGAACTTGGTGGCGATGACGACCTCATCCCGTCGCGAGCCCAGGGCTGCTCCCAGGAACTCCTCGGAGCGGCCCTCCCCGTACATCTCTGCGGTGTCGAAGTGGGTGATGCCCGCCTCCAGGGCGGCGCCGACGACCGCGTTCGTCTGCTCGGCGTCGATCTTCATGCCGAAGTTGTTGCATCCCAGGCCGAGTGCCGACACCTGGGGGGGCCGGCCGTGACGAGCGTGCGCTGTTCCATCTCGGTATCTCCCTTCGGGTGATCAGTGGATCGGGGCCGCGCCGGCCGGCGGGTCGGACAGCGCGGGGCGGCGCACGAAGAACGTGCCCACCACGGCGATCAGCGACAGGATGGCCGCGATCGTGAAGGCGACCTGGACTCCCGCCGCCTGCGCGGAGTGCGCCGCGGTCGCCGCCGGCTGCGACGCCGCGACGGCCGACATGGTCGAGATGAGCACCGAGACACCGATCGCGCCGCCGACCTGCTGGAGGGTGTTGAGCACGGCCGAGCCGTGCGAGTACAGGCGGGGCGCGAGAGAGCTCAGCGAAGCGGAGAACAGGGGCGTGAAGGACATCGCCAGGCCGACGGACATGAACGCCTGGGTGATGACGAGCTGCCAGACCGGCGTGGACTCACCGGCCGTGCTGTAGGCCCACAGCGCCGCCGACACGATGATTCCCCCCGGGATGAGCAGGGGCCGGGGCCCGCGGGCATCATAGATGCGGCCGATGACGGGCCCGAGGACTCCCATCACAAGAGAGCCGGGCAGCACAATCAGGCCCGACTCCGTTGCCGACAGGCCCAGCACGCCCTGCAGGTACAGCGGAAGCAGGGTCAGGCCGCCGAACATCGACAGGGCGAGCACGGTCATGACCACGACGCTCATGGTGAAGTTCGCAGAACGGAACACGCGCAGGTCCATGAGTGCGGCGTCGGAGCGCTGCAGGCGGATCTGGCGCGCCACGAACAGGCCCATCGCGACGACGGCGACCACGAGGATCACCACGATCGCCAGCGGTGAGAGCGCTCCGGTCTGGTGCTCGCCGCCGAGCTGGCTGAGCCCGAGGACGAGGCCGCCGAAGCCCAGCGCGGCCAGGATGATCGACGGCACGTCGATGTGCTTGTGCTCGGGCTCGCCGAGGTTGACCATCCACTTCGCGCCGACAAAGAGCGCGATCAGCGCGATCGGCAGGATGATCCCGAAGATCCAGCGCCACGACAGCGCATCCAGCACCAGGCCCGACAGCGTCGGACCGATCGCCGGGGCCAGTGCCATGACGATTCCGGTGCGGCCCATGATGCGACCGCGCGAGTGCGCCGGGATGACGTTCATGACCGTCGTCATCAGAAGCGGCATCATGATCGCGGTGCCCGACGCTTGGACCACGCGCCCGACCAGCAGGAGGACGAAGCCGGGGGCCACCAGGCAGAGCACCGTGCCGATCGTGAACAGCGACATCGCCGTGAGGAACACCCCGCGGGTGGTGAAACGCTGTAGTAGGAAGCCCGTGGTCGGGATGACGACGGCCATCGTGAGCATGAAGGCACTGGTGAGCCACTGGCCGAGCGACGGGGCGATCCCCAGATCCTCATTGAGATGGGGGATCGCGATGCCCATCGTCGTCTCGTTGAGGATCGCCACGAAGGCGGCGATCAGCAGCAGCCAGATCACACGCATCCCTTGAGGCTCGATCGCCTCGCCGGGACGGACCGTCACCGTTCCTGTCGTCACGACTCACTCCTCGTCTTTCGGGCACCGCAGACTCGCCGCCCAGCGTTCGGTCTGTATACGCCGATAGTGGCAGACTGTGTCACAACCGCGGAGGTAGCCTGGGGTCATGGATGGGGCTCAGACAGTGGGGATTCGGGCCCGCGCCCGCGCGGTGCTGAAGGATCAGCTGGCCGACGCGGCGCTGGACCTGTTCGAAGAGCGCGGATTCGACGAGACGACGGTCGATGAGATCGCGGCGGCGGCGGGGATCTCGCCCCGTACCTTCTACCGGTACTTCGGAACGAAGGAGGACGCCCTGTTCGGTGACATCCTTCCCGGCCCCGACGAACTGCGGGTGATCGTCATCGAACTCCTCGCGGAGAGCCCGCCTTGGGAAGCGCTGCATCAGGCGATGAGACGGGTCGCGGTGAGGATCGAGCCGTCGGCGGGCCGCTGGAAGCGCGTCTTCCGTGTCTCGCATGTCAGTCAGACTCTCGGGGCTCGGAACCTGGAGCATCAGATTCAGCTCGCCGAGGCGCTGGTGCCGTTGCTGACCGAGCGCCTCCTCGCGCCGGCAGAGGGCGTCCGGCGCCGAGACGCGCCGTTGCAGGCGAGCGCGCTCGTCCACGCCGCCCTCGTGTGCTTCAACACGGCGGCGTCTCACTGGGCCCGAGGATCCGGCCCGGAGAGATTGATCGCCGCCGTGGACGTCGCGTTCTCGGCCTTGGGTAGCGCCGACTCACGCAGCGCCTGATGGCTCGCTGGCGCCGGCCCGGCGCTCGCCGAGGATCTGCTCCATGCCGAGCGTGAAGACGCGCAGGCTCAGCTCCAGCTGCGCGTCGCCGTAGTCAGCCGGGTCGGGTCTCATGATCTGGCGCAGGGCTGGGAACTCGTCTGCTGGCGCGGAGTCGAGAGCCGCGTGGACGATGCCGGGTTGTGGATGCTCGCCGTACTGCCGCACGAAAATCAGGTCGCGCGCGAGCGACATCGCGATGTTCGCGAGCATGAGCGACGCGTGCGCGACGGTGTGGTCGTCGAATCCGGCCGACAGCAACTTCTCTAGCAGCAGTTCGGCGGGGCGGAGCATGTCGAGTCCGCCTTGCGCGTCATATCGGAAGTAGGCCACCAGAGACCCCGTGGACACGAGGGCGTCCCGCAGGGCTCGAGCGTACTCGAGGCAGCCGGTCTGCCAATCGGCGGCCTCGGGGAATCGAAACCTCGAGAACTCCGTGGCGAAGGTGTCGCGCGCGACGAATTCCAACAGGCCGACGCGGTCTTTGACGTAGTAGTTGAGGGCGCTGCGATCGACGCCGAGCTCGCGCGCGACTGCCTGCATCGTGAGCATGTCCGGTTCCAGGCCTCGAGCGACCTCAACGATGCGTTGCGTGTCGATCCCCGCGCTGCGTCCGGGGCCGCGCTGCTCGACGGGTGAGGAGGGGAGATTTCGCGCTGACATGTCGTCTTTCTCGGCGGTTTGACCAGGGGGCAGACCCATCGTAGTATTCACGGGTGTGAATTGAATTCACGCCCGTGAATAACGACATTCTCATCACTCAACGAGGAGCAACGATGACGATCCCCCCAGAAGCCCCCGGAGCCGGGCCTGCGCCCACTACGCCGGGCATCGATGCCGCAGCGCCCGTGGCGACCGCGCAGGACGACGCTCCGGAGAGCATGAGCCGCTGGCTCTGGTTCGTCTATCCACTCGCGTTGATCGGCATCGGCTCGGTCTGGGGAGCGGTCATCTCGGTGCTGCTCGGTCGCCAGGTCGCCGAGATCGTCACCGATCCGCGTGAGGCCGCCGGTGCGCTCGGGCTCGTGCTAAGCATCGCCTCGCTCGTCCCGCTCGTGGCCCAGCCCGTCATGGGCCGCCTCTCGGACATCACGCGCACCCGCTTCCTCGGCCGCCGCAATCTGTGGATCCTGTGTTCTGGCATCGCGTCGGGCCTCGTCCTCATCGGCCTCGGAATGAGTCAGAACCTTTTCGCGGCTGGCCTGATCTGGGCACTCGCGATGATTCCTCTCAGCGCCCTGCAGGCGTCACTCACTGCCGTCCTACCGGAGCGCGTGCCGCTTGCGCGGCGCGGCACGATGTCAGGCATCGTCGGCACGATCAACGTCGTCGGCGCCGTGTTCGGCGTCGCGCTCGGCGGCCTCGCACCGACCCCGTTCGTCGGCTACTTCATGCTCGCCGTGCTGCTGGTCGTCACGTCGACGCTGTTCGCCGTCAGCACCAAGGATGTCCCACCGCCCGCCCGCAGGGCCGAGCTGACGCGTGAGCAGCAACGCGCACTCAACCGGCTTCCCGGCCTGCGCAGCAGCCGCGACTTCTGGCTGACCTTCCTGCAGCGCTTCCTGATGATCTTCGGTTACTTCATCATCAGCGGTTTCAACCTCTATCTGCTGCGTGACTACATCGGCGTGGGCGACGGCAGCACTGATGCGGCCGCGCAGATGGTCGTGGCCGTCAGCGGCGTCGCATCGGTGTTCACATTGATCTTCGCGATGGTCGGCGGCGTGCTCTCCGACCGCTTCGGACGGGTTCGGATCTTCGTCGCCCTCTCCTCGTTGACGTTCGTCCCCGCCTGCGTCGTGTTCATCTTCGCCCCCACACTCACCGGCTACTTCATCGCGCAGGGCATCCTGGGAGCCGCGTTCGGCATGTACACGGCGGTCGATCAGGTGCTCATCACCCGGGTGCTGCCGAACAACCAGAACTCGGCACGTGACCTCGGCCTGATGAACGTGGCCAACTCCGGCCCGCAGGTGATCGCCCCGGCCGTCGCCGGCGGCGTGATCGCCGCGACCGGCGACTACGCGATCCTGTTCATGATCACGGCGGTCGTCGTCGTGCTCGGCGCGATCACGATCCGGTTCATCCGGTCCGTTCCCTGAACCACCTAATCCACGAGAAGGAGCACAATGACAGTCGAGACCTTGACCGCTGGCTGGGAGCATCGAGCGAAGGCGAGCGCCTTCTCGGAGCTTGGAGGCGCGGAAGGCACCGCGTGGCGTGATGTCGTGATCCCTCATGACGCGATGATCGCCGAGGACCGCCGGGACGACCTCTCGCACGGCGCCACCACGGGGCACTTTCCGGCGGGCGCCTATCAGTACCGCCGCACGGTGTTCGTCGACGCCGCGCGCGAAGGCGACATCGTCACGCTGGTGTTCGAGGGGGTGTACCGGAACGCTGCGGTCTTCGTCAACGGCACGCTCGTCGGGCAGCGGCCCAACGGCTACGCCGAGTTCTCCGTGCGGATCGATCCGTATCTGCGGTTCGGCGAGGACAATGAGATCGTCGTCGAGTGCCGCACCGCGAAGGACGCGCGGTGGTATTCGGGCGCGGGCATCTACCGCCCCGTGCACCTGATCACCCAGTCCGTCACCCGGATCCTCAGCGCACACGTGCGCACCCTGCACCTCGCCGACGACATGGCGACGGTGGAGGTGGCGACCCTCGTGCGCAACGACGGAGCCCGCGTCCTGCAGGGGCGCGTTGCCACGCGGATCGACGGGCAGGGCGTCTCCAGCGACCTGCCCGTCACGGTGATGCCCGGCGACGAGATGGTGGTCCGCCAGCGGCTGCATCTGCCCAGCCCGCGCGCATGGTCGGCGGAGTCGCCGTCGCTGTACGACGCGACGATCGAACTGCGTCTCGAGGACGGCGTCGCGGTGGACGCGCACCGGAGCCGCTTCGGTATCCGGACGCTCCAGGTCGATCCCGTGCATGGTCTGCGGGTCAACGGGGAGACGGTCAAGCTGCGCGGTGCGTGCGTGCACCACGACAACGGCGTGCTCGGCGCTGCGACCTTCGCATCCGCGGAGGAACGTCGCGTCCGCCTCCTGAAAGCGGCGGGTTTCAACGCCATCCGCAGCGCCCACAACCCGATGAGCCGCGCGATGCTCGACGCCTGCGATCGGCTCGGCATGTACGTCATGGACGAGTCATTCGACATGTGGACCATCAGCAAGACGGACGACGACTACTCCTATGAGTTCCCGGAGTGGTGGGAGCGTGACGTGGAATCGATGGTCGCGAAGGACCTCGACCACCCGAGCGTCATCTTCTACTCGATCGGCAACGAGATCCCGGAGAACGGCACGCCCTTCGGTGCCGTGCAGAGCCGGCGGATCGCCGAGAAGATCCGCTCGCTGGATCCGACACGTCTGATCACGAACGGCATCAACGGGTTCGTCGCGACGCTGGACGACGTGCTCGCGGCGATGAAGTCCCAGGCCACAGACGAAGACGGGGAGGCGGCCGGGGGCGGCGTCAACACGATGATGGCGCAGCTCGGCGAGTACATGAACCTCATCTCGACCTCGGAGGCCGTGACCCGGCGCACCGAAGAGTCACAGGCGGTGCTGGACGTCGCCGGCATGAACTACGCCGAGGGACGGTACGAGCTCGACCGCGAACTCTTCCCACAGCGCGTCACGGTGGGCACCGAGTCGTTCCCCACCCGCATCGACAGCATCTGGCCGCTCGTGGAAGCCGACCCGCGCGTGATCGGCGACTTCACCTGGACCGGATGGGACTACCTCGGCGAGGCCGGCATCGGCGGCACCGACTACGTCACCGCGGATGGCGTACAGCCGAGCGTCGCACGCGACTACCCCTGGTTGCTCGCCTACTGCGGCGACATCGACATCACCGGTCACCGACGCCCCGCGTCCTATTACCGCGAGATCGTGTTCGGCCTGCGTGCCGACCCCTACATCGCCGTGCAACGGCCTGAGCACCATGGCAAGCAGGTCGCGTTCGCGACCCCCTGGGCATGGAACGACGTCGTCTCGAGCTGGTCCTGGCCCGAAGAGCACATCGGCCAGCCCGTGCACGTCGAGGTCTACGCCCTCGCCGACGAAGTGGCGTTGCTTCTGGACGGCACTGAGATCGACCGCCAGCCGGTGGGCGCCGAGAAGGCGCACCGCGCCGACTTCGAGACGACCTTTCGACCGGGGCGTCTCGAGGCTGTGGCCTATCGCGACGGCGCCGAGACCGGGCGGCACGCCCTGCGCAGCGCCGGTACCGGGCGGCGCCTGAGCGCCGATGTCGAGCACGGTGCGGATGGACTCGTCTTCCTCACCGTCACCCTGACCGACGATGACGGGATCGCCGTGATCGGGGAGGACGTCTCCGTGCAGCTCGAAATCAACGGGCCGGCTGTTCTGCAGGGCTTCGGCAGTGGCAGGCCGAAGACGACCGAGAGCTACCGGGCTGCGGCGCACACAACCTTCGACGGCCGGGTCTTCGCCGTCCTCCGCACCGTGGGCGACGGTGCCGTGTCGTTCACGGCGCGCGCTGGCGACGTGACGATCGACGCGGCGGCCATCGAGGTGGCGTGAGCGCGGGCTGATCCCGCAGCACCCGATCACGTCGAGGGGCAGGGACTTGAGTAGACGCGCTGCCCGGATGGCCATCCGGGCAGCGCGTTCTCGGCACCAGGTGAATTGCAGGTGTCAGTGTCGTCTGGCCGCTTCGACAAGCTCGAGAACGTGGGTGTAGGTGCGGCCGGTGGCGCGGGTCATGCCGATCTCGCACGCGCGGTTCGCGGAGACGTGGGCGTCGAACGCTCGTTGGCGGATTTCGGCGGCTTCGCGGGCAGTGGCGGATGCGGTGAGTTCGGGGTGAAGCATTCCGCGGTCGCCGGCGAAGGCGCAGCATCCCCAGTCGGTGGGACGGTAGACCTCGGTGGCGACAAACTCGGCGAGGCCGTCGAGGTGGCCAGACGCGCCGAGCTGCGTGGTGGCGCACGTGTGGTGCACGGCTACGGACCCTACGGGGGCGGTGACGGTGAGGGCGGGGAGGAAGTGCTCGGCGGCGAACGTGGTCGCGTCGACGAAGCGCAGGTGTGGGGCGTCTGTGCGGGCGGACGCGGCGAGGTTCTGCATAGTCTCCAGCCCCTCGGTACAAGACGCCGCGTCGCACACCACGGGGAGGCGCCCGCCGTCAGTGGCCGCGTTGAGCGCGGTCAGGACCCGTTCGGTCATCGTGGCGAACCCGCCCGCGTAGCCTTTGGATTTCCAGGGGGTGCCGCAGCAGAGCGAGCCGGCCTCCTTGGGTACGACGAGCGTGACCCCGGCGCGCTCCGCCAGCGTGAGGAACGCCGCGGTCGAGCCGGTCTGGCCCGCAGCGTGGAACATCGTCGACATGCACGTCGCGAAGAAGACCGCTTGCGCCTGTGCGGGGTCGCCGGGGGCTCCCGCGACGTGCGGGCCGTTCGAGGTGGGCTCTCCTGCGGGGCGCGCGCGGCCGCCGGCGGGCACGTCGTCCGTATATAGCGGCACGGTATCGGCGCCGAGCACCGCGCGGCCGGCCCTGGTCGCGGCGCGCACGAGGGGAGCCGGCAGCGCGTCGGCGACCGTGAGCGCGGCGCCGACAGTGCGGGTCGCCGTGCCCCAGTGCTTCGCGGCGGCGCCCCACACGGCGCCGAGCGGGGCGGGCGCCGACTCGGCACGCAGTCGCCGCACGAGGTCGCCGGTGTTGATGTCCACGGGGCATGCGACGCCGCACATCCCGTCGACGGCGCAGGTCTGCACGCCGTCATAGTCGTAGTCATCGCGCAGCTCGGCGGCCAGCGTGCGGTCTCCGCGGGCATCGGCGGCGGCGATCTCCCGGCGCAGCACGATGCGCGGGACTGTCTGAATAACGGTGTGTGGGGTCCGGCCTGATCCGAAAGGAGATGGCCGTGGCTGACACGACCACTGTCGTTGTTGACGACGAGATGATTGATCCCGTGACCGGGGAGATCATCGATCAGAAAGAACTCGCAGAACGCTTGCTCGCGCAGGCGAAGGAGCAGGGCGTGAGCCTGACGGGGCCGGGCGGCCTGCTCAGCCAGCTCACGAAGAACGTGCTGGAGGCGGCTCTTGATGCCGAACTGACGGAGCACCTCGGCCACGAGCACGGCGGAACGCCGATGGCGGCGAACATGCGAAATGGCACGCGAGTGAAGACGGTGCTGACAGAGATCGGCCCCGTCGAGATCGAAGTCCCGCGAGATCGAGACGGGTCGTTCGAGCCGGTGATCGTCCCGAAAAGGAAGCGCCGACTGGACGGCATCGATCAGATCGTTCTGTCCCTTTCCGCTCGGGGGTTGACGACCGGTGAGATCGCTGCGCATTTCGATGAGGTCTATGGGGCGAAGGTCTCCAAGGACACGATCAGCCGGATCACCGAGAAGGTCGCCGGGGAACTCGCCGAATGGTCGAGCAGGCCGTTGGATGCGCTCTACCCGGTGATCTTCGTCGACGCGATCGTGGTGAAGGTCCGTGACGGGCAGGTGAGGAACACCCCGTTCTATGTCGTGATGGGCGTCACCGTGAACGGGGAACGCGACATCCTCGGCATCTGGGCCGGTGACGGTCAGGAGGGTGCGAGGTTCTGGCTGCAGGTGTTCACCGAGCTGAAGAACCGGGGTGTCGAGGACGTGCTCATCGCGGTCTGCGACGGGCTGAAGGGTCTCCCGGAGGCGATCAACACCACTTGGGAGCAAAGGGTCGTCCAGCAGTGCATCGTCCATCTGATCCGCAACAGCTTCCGCTACGCCGGGCGGCAACACCGCGACGCGATCGTCCGTTCCCTCAAACCCGTCTACACGGCCCTGTCGGAGCAGGCGGCGAAGGATCGGTTCGAGGAGTTCGCCGCCGAGTGGGGCGGACGGTATCCGGCGATCGTGCAGCTCTGGAAGAACAGCTGGGCGGAGTTCGTGCCGTTCCTCGAGTATGACGTCGAGATCCGGCGGGTGATCTGCACGACCAACGCGATCGAGTCAATCAACGCTCGCTATCGGCGCGCCGTGAGAGCTCGGGGGCACTTTCCCAACGATGCCGCCGCGCTGAAATGTCTCTACCTCGTGACGCGGTCGCTTGACCCGACTGGCGGCGGAAGGGCACGCTGGGTGATGAGGTGGAAGCCCGCGCTGAACGCGTTCGCGATCACCTTCGCCGGACGGTTCGAGAAAACCACTCACGAATGAAAACCGCCGGATCCCACACACCGTTTATCGGACAGACCCCTGGTGCGCAGGCGAAAGCCATCGTCGACGCCGGAGAGCCGTTGTTCAGAGAGTTGGAAGAGCAATCAGTCGGCCTCGCTGTCGAGGTGCAACTCAACGTCGCTTCCAAGGGCGCCCCGGTGGAGTGGCGCCGCCTTGAGGGCCTCTCGAAGGGTCAGCGAGCGACCGCCCTTCTGCTGCTCTTGCTCGGCGCGTCGATGAGCCCGCTCGTCTCGTCATCGACCAACCCGAAGATGACCTCGATAACCGGTTCGTCTACGACGGCGTCGTTCAGAAGCTGCGATCCCTCAAAGGCACCCGACAGCTAGGGCGTGTCTCCTAAATGGTGTAGCCAGGCGATGACGGCGTTGAGGACGACGGCGGCTCGGTAGACGATGGCGAGTTTGTCGTATCGCGTTGCCAGGCCTCGCCATTGCTTGAGTCGGCAGAAG
>NZ_JBJDRJ010000045.1:0-28941 GCF_044987415.1 Microbacterium sp. ZW T5_45
ATCAGAGACCGAACGGCGAGCAGCACTACCCGCCTGGATGCACTTCTACAATCATCACAGGCGCCACTCCGCCATCGGAGCCCCACCCATCAGCAGGCTCAACAACCTGCCTGGACATCACAGCTAGTCCTCGCCGTCGCCCAGGTAGACGTCGGTGAACATGTCCACGCCGAGCGCGGCGATGCGATGTGCGAGTTGTCGATGCGATTCACGTCGAGCGACCAGACGTGCACCTCTCGCACCCACCCGGTGCGCGACACTTCGCCGCGACGTCGGATGCTGGTGGGCACGAGGCCGAGAAGCTCGGACACGGCTTCGGGTTCGGTGTCGGTCGACAGCACGACGAACGAGGCGATGCCCGACTGGATCATGCGATGAGCCTACGGCGATGACGCACCCTCGCCGGAGCACCGCCCCACCACACCCGGGGCTCTTACTGTTCGTTACCTTATGTAACAATTACCTTAGGTATGAAAGTGAAGAACGGAGCCCTGATGCACCTTCTCGATCGCCTGCTGCTGATCTCGGATCTCTTCGAGCGCGACATGACCCGCGTGTTCTCGGGCACTCCCCTCTCCAGCGCGCGCATGGCCGTGCTGTGGACCGTGCATCACTCCGGTCCCGTGCCGCAACAGGCGATCGCGGACGCCCTCGATGTCTCCGCACGCAACGTCAGTGCGCTCGTCGACGCGCTCTCTGCGGCGGGCTACGTGCGCCGCACCTCGGACCCGCACGACAGACGCGTCTTCCTGATCGAGCTGACCGAAGAGGGAACCTCGCTCATGGAGACCACGCAGCGCGAGCATCACGATCTCAGCTCGGCACTGCTCGACGCCGTCGCCCCCGGCGATCGGCCGGCCCTCGAACGCGGGCTCGCCGCGATCAGCGAGAGACTGGCAACGCTGGTGGCCGATGCAATGCCGGGCGATGCGGAGGCGTCGCGATGAGCACGACGGCCCCCGCACGCCGCACGCGCGAGAGGCTGTCTGCGATCGGCACCTTCGCACGACGTGCGGTCGTGATGGAGTTGCGGGTCTACGAGAGCATCGGTCGCGCGATCATCCGACGGCCTGCGGTTCCTCACGGCGCGATCGGGTTCCACTACCACCAGCCGGTGCAGACGATTCTCATCGTGTTCATCGTGCTCTCGGCGCTCGAGATCCCGATCATCGATCTCATCGTGCATCCATGGCCGGTGGTCCGCATCGCGTTCCTGATCCTCGGGATCTGGGGACTCACCTGGATGATCGGTCTGCTCTGCGGCTTCTTCATGCGTCCGCACACGGTCGGCCCCGACGGCATCCTCGTCCGCGAGGGGCTCGAGATCAGCATCTCTCTGCGGTGGGACGACATCGCATCCGTGTCGCGTGTGCGGAACGTGGACGAACCGAAGTCGCCGAAGGTGGCGGAGTCCGACGGAATCACCAGCTTGTCGGTCCGGATGCAGGACGAGACCAATGTCGAGATCGCCCTCGAACATGCGGTCACGGTCCGGCTCCCCGGACGGCAGCCGAAAGGCGGTGCCCACGCGGTGGAGGTGATCCGCTTCTGGGTGGACGACTCGGACGCCTTCATGGCCGCTGTCCGAGATTTCATCCCGTGAATCGGATGCCGACCGCACAGGCGGCCCCCGCGCACGGCGTCCGATCGTCCCGGCGTGCGAGAACACTCGGCGCGTAGTGATTCCGCCGTCGACGGGGTCCCGGCGGAGGAGGTACTCGCGGGCAACCTTCGACGAGGCTGTGAGCAGGTCGACACGCAGCCCGCCGCTCGTCGTCCGCCGGGCCGCGGCCGACCGCATGTACGGAGATCGGATGACCGCACCCGGATCGGATGATCCTCAAGGAATCGTCCGCGTTGAGTGCGATCCTCCGATCTCGCGAAACACGAGGCGCAGCGTCGGACGAAGTGGACGCGACGGCGGGAGTCGAACCCGCAACGCTGCCGATTATGAGTCGGAGCCCGGGACCGCCCGGATCGCCGCGATGATGACCCCGACGCTACCGGGCCGACAACCGGAATACCAGCATCGTTCCCTGTGATGTCCCGATGAGTCGATCCATGACACTCAGCGCCGGATCGAGTCGTGGAACGGGTTCGGCTCGAGAGTGATGTCGGTCGAGGCATCCACCCAGGTGCCGAGGTCGGGCGACCTGCGTCGCTTCAGCGCCGACAGCATCCCCACCGCCGGCTCACCCGCGACCAGCGCGATGCGCCCGCTCAGGGTGCGATCGTCCCGCCCGAGCACGCTGGCCCGATGCCAGGCCTCGTGCAGCGCGCCGCCCCGCGGCGCGGATACCCGACGCGCCGGCAGTGAACCCGACCGGCGCAGCGCGACGAGCGCCTCGACACGGTCCCACCACGTCGATTCCGACTCCGGGTGGAAGTAGTTGTCGCGCAGCCAATCGGGGTGCGGATGCCGGAACCGGCCGGCGATGACCTCGCTGCGCCCTCCGAGCAATCCGCTGCCGACGAACACCGTGTTGAGCAGCGACTTGCTGACACCGAAGCTGTCGAGAGCGATCACCGGGATCCCCTGCGCCAGGGCCTCGATCGCCGCGGTCGAGCTCACCGTGACGAGGCCCGCGGCCGTCGAGAGGGCCTGCGACATCGACTCGTACGAGAAGACCAGGTTCTCCGGCACCCGCACCCGCCTTCCGAGCAGCTCCGTGTACGCATCACGCTCGAGGTGCGTCTCCGCCTCGCCTGGGCGCGAGCGCAGCTTCACGACGATCCGTCGCCGCGGATCGGCCTCGGCTGCGCGCACGAGTGTCGCCGCGATCTCGGCCCGGTCCTCGCGGTCCATGGGCACCAGGGCCTGAGCCGCGAACACGATGTCGGTCGCCGGCGCCTTCGACATCGACGAGCGGATGCCGTCGGGTCCCGGGTTCTGCTCGGTCTCTGCCGCACCTCCCCGACGCGTCGCGGACGATGCGGTCCCCGCGCGGACGAGCTCGGGCGACAGCATCCGCGCCTTCGTCCTGGCGAAGGGCAGCGTCGCCAGCGCGGTCGGCACCTGTGCTCCGATGCGCCGACCGAGATCGGCGAACGCCCGCTCCTCCCGATGGGAGTGCACGACGAGCAGATCGACGTGGCGGCGGTAGTCCAGCGCTCCCCGCTGCGCGGGTATCGCCATCCCGGGAAGCCCGGCGACGGTCACCGGGCGGTGCGTGAGCGCGTCGATCACGCGTCCCATCAGACGCACGAAGGGCCCACGGCCGGCGAGCAGCACGACGTCGGGGCGCTGGGCCTCGAGCCACGGCCCCGTCTCGCCGAACATGATCCGCGATACGGCGGCCGGGTCGAGGCCCGCGCCGGCGAGCGCGGTGCGCTCCTGTGCCGCACTCGCGGTGAGGGGCGTCTTCACCAGCAGCAGATGAGGACGGATGCCGGGCACGCTGCCGAGCAGCGAGGCCGACCACTTCACGAAGGAGTCGGCGTCGGCGATCGCGACGACCCGGAGGCCCGTGCTCATGCCGAGACGCGACGCAGCTTCGCCATGGGGGCGCGTTCGCTGTCGAACACGCGCTTGACGCCGTCGCCGAGAGCCTTCTCGATCACCCGGATGTCACGCACGAGGTGCTCCAGACCCGTGGGCTCGAGCGAGGCGGCGTGGTCGGAACCCCACATGGTGCGGTCCAGGGTGATGTGACGTTCGACCGCGACGGCGCCGAGAGCGACCGCGGCGAGCGAGATCTGCAGCCCGCGCTCATGGCCGGAGTAGCCGACGGGGATGCCGGCGTAGCGATCGCGCAGCGTCGAGATCATGCGGAGGTTGGCCTCCTCCGGCTCGAGCGGATACGTCGAGGTGGCGTGCAGGAGCACGACCCGGTCGGTGCCGAGGGTATCGAGCGCCCGATCGATCTGCTCGATGGTCGACATACCCGTGGAGAGGATCACAGGCTTGCCCGTCTCACGGAGGGCGACCAGCAGCTCGGTGTCGGTGAGGCTCGCCGAGGCGACCTTGTGCGCCACGACGTTGAGGCCCTCGAGGAACTCGACGCTCGGCACATCCCAGGGCGAGGCGAACCAGTCGAGGCCCTGCATCGTGGCGTGGTCGCCGATCTCGATGTACTCCTCGCGACCGAACTCGACCCGACGACGGTACTCGAGGTAGGTCATGGTTCCCCAGGGCGTCTCACGCGGGACGTCGCGCATGTGCTCGGGAGTCGAGATCTCCGGGGTGCGCTTCTGGAACTTGACGGCATCCGCTCCGGCGCGTGCCGCGACGTCGATGAGCTTCTTGGCGATCTCGACATCGCCGTTGTGGTTCAGGCCGATCTCCGCGATGACGTATGCGGGGCGACCGCCGCCGATCACTCGCGAGCCGATGCTGACAGTCATGGATCCTCCGGTCGTCGAAATGCCTTCCCTCCTGGGTACGCGCCGAGGGTGAACAGCGCTCGACGCGCAGGTGACCGGGCGCGGTCAGGCAGACAACACTCGTTCGACGAGCTCGCGGACCGCTCCGGATCCGCCGGTGCGCGTGAGCACGACCCGGGCCGCCTCTCGCACCCGGGGATGCGCGTTCGCGACCGCGATGGGCCACCCGACGATGCGCATCGCCGGCAGATCGTTGACGTCGTTGCCGAGGTACGCGATGTCGTCGAGGTCCAGGCCGTTCTCGGCGGCCCACCCGCGCAGAGCCTGTTCCTTGTCGTCGATCCCGTGCAGCACCGGGACGCGCAGCTTCTCCGCCCTCGCGCGCACGACCGGATTCACCTCGGTCGAGAGGATCAGCATCGGGATGCCTGCGTGCCGCAGCAGCGCGACGCCCATGCCGTCCTCCCGGCTCACCCGTACCCGCTCGCCGCCGGATGCGTCGATGATCGCGGTGTCATCGGTGTGCACTCCGTCGAAGTCGGTGACGACCGCGCGCACGGCGATCGGATGCGGAGCCTCATGCATCGCGGCGAGGGAGCGAGCGATGCGGAGCTGGTGCTCGTCGTCGATCTCGATGGCCGACCACTCGGGCACCTCGGCGACGGCGATGCGTCCGAAGAAGCGGTGCCTGCTCTCACGGAAGCCGGCGGCCGTGAACACGTAGAACGCGCCGGTCTCGAGGTAATGCGGCTCGCGGTCCTGGCGGCGAGGCCGATGGGACGCGTCGTGGTTGATGCCGGATGCCTGGCCGTCGGCATCCCGTCGCCACACGAAGCCGAAGGTCTCGTGGGCCGAGAACACGCTGTCCGCCTCCCCCGCACGCACGCGGGCGACGGCATCCGCCAACGCGGCGGAGGGGATGAACGGCGAGGTCGCCTGCAGGAACGCCACGACGCCGACCTCGACTCCCTCCGCCTCGAGCTGGCCGATCGCGTGCAGCACAGCGCTCTCGGACGACGCGGTGTCGCCGGAGATGTCGGCCGGTCGATGGACGATGCGTGCCCCTGCGACCGCGGCGACCTCGGCGATCTCGGCGTCGTCGGTGGAGACCACGACGAGGTCGATGCCGTCGGCGGCGAGCGCCGCCTGCACGGCTCGCGCGACCAGCGGCACTCCGCCGACACGGCGGACGTTCTTGCGCGGCACGCCTCGGGACCCTCCACGTGCGGGGATAATCGCCACCGTGGTGCTCATGATCTCGGTCTCGTCTCTCTCATGCATCGCGCGGAGGTTCATCGCCCGCGCAGCGCTCTCCACGCCCGGCCGGCTCGGCGCTTCGCCCCGAGTGCCGTGAGGCGCCATTCCTCCGCTCGCCCGACGCCGCCCGCGGGGCGGAGCATCCGGGCGAGCGGCCCGTCGGCCGGTGCGCCCGGCAGCCGGAGTTCCGCGAGCCTGTGTGGCGCGAAGTACCGATCGCGTTCGTTCGCGTCGAGGCCTCGGAGGAACCGCTCGGCGCGAGGGCGCAGGTGCGCCGCGATCTTCGGCTGCATCGCGTAGCCGACCGCATCGATCAGCAGCTGGAGGCGAGCGGCATCCGCGTAGGGGGAATCGGTGCGCGTGAGCGCGTCCACGATGGTCGCCGGGATGCGGTTGCTGTTCTCGAACGGACTGAGCCGCGCGAGGACCTCGCGGTTGCCGACCGAGGCGATGTCGCGGCCGAACAGCGTGCTGACCGTGGGCAGTGCCGTCGAGAATCCGGCGACCACCGCGCGCGCGTCGAGGTGCTCGGCCAGGAGCTCGGCGGGAAGCGGACCGCGATACTCCTCGAACGCGATGCCGTGGGCGCTCGCCCTGTCCTTCAGCGAGTGCGTGACGGTCGGGGGTGCGGCCGGGTGCGGCTTGAACACGATCCGCCCCGGCGCCCTTCCCGCCGCGCGATCGATCATCTCGAGCTGCATCGCCAGTTCTTCCGCTGGGGTGACGAGTCCGAGCGCCGAGAGGTACTGACCCAGCACGAGCACCGTGGGGGATGCCGCATTGTCGATGCGCTCCGGCTCGGCCGTCTCGGCCAGCGCCGGAGCGAAGAGCTCGGGCGGCACCGGAGCGGTCTCCGCCCTCGGCGAGCCGACCAGCGGTCGCACGCCGGGCACGACATCGGCGTAGACGACCCGGACGATGCGGGCGGCCACCGGATAGGGAAGGTCGATCCTCATCGGCGAGTAGGTCATGAGGCCGTCGCCGACGATCGTGATCCGCGCTCCGGGGAAGAGCGCCATGAGCGTCTTCGCCGGAGCGACCTGCGGGCTCTGCACGAAGAGCTCGAGCTCGCGGGTGTCGATGTCCCAGGCTCGGGCGAGCAGCCGCTCGAGCATCGGCAGTTCGGACTCGCGCGGCTTCCACGCGCTGGGGTGGGCGGCGCCGAGGAGCGCTCCGAGATCTTCGACCCTGTCGAATCGGTTCCGGAGCGACTCCAGCGCCGGATCGTCGACGATGCCGCGTGTGGTCTCCGGCACTCGGGCGGAGTTGAACGGCACGAGGATGCGCTCCCCCTGATCGAGGATGAGTCCGCCGTCGATGGCCGCCGCGAGGGTCGCGAGGCCGTAGACGCTGTGCACCGCGAAGAGCTGCGTCATGCGGCATCCGCTCCGTCGCGCAGGAGGTCGCGCAGCAGGGGCGCGAGCACACGACGTCGCGGACCGTCGAGACGCCGTACGACGGTCTGCACCGAGCTCTCGGGCAGGCGCCCCAGCAGCCCCCGGATGCCGTCGCGCATCTCGGCTCGCAGCTGCGGGGTCATGCGGCGAGATCGCACCAGATGCCGCGAACTCAGCGCGAGCACCGTCCAGGCGACTTTGGCAAGCAGGCGTTCGCTCTCGTCGTCGGCGCTCACGATGTCGATCACCTCACCCATGGCTCGTACGAAGTCCAACTGACGCCGATCGCGGATCTGCGTGAGCGAGGTCGGTACGCCTCGTCGGTAGAGCAGGGCCGGAGCGTCGACGACGGCGAAGGATGATGCCTCCAGGTGGAGCCGCCAGATCCAGGGCCTGTCCTCCGCGGTGAAGAGTCCGGCTGAGAACTCTGCAAGACCCTGATCGATGATCCGCCGGTGGAACATCCCCGCCCAGGCGAAGGGGTAGTCGACCATGGTCGACTCGTCCTCGGGGAGGATCGCCTCGCGCGGCGCGCAGACGACCTCGCGCCAGGGGTGCGGCGCACGCCGGAGGACGCGCTTGCCTCCTGTCACCGTCACGTGGTCGGTGCGGACGAAGTCGCAGCCGAGTTCGTTGAGGCGTTCGGCGAGCACGGCGAGCCTGTGCGGCTGCATCCAGTCGTCGCCGTCGAGAAAGCAGAACGCCTCGCCCTCGACGTGAGCGAGGCCCTGATTCCTCGCGTTCGCAAGCCCTGCCGCGCGCGGGTTCGACAGCACCACCGCGTGATCGAACCTGTCGGCGTAGTGACGCATGAGCGCGCCGGTCTCATCGCGCGAACCGTCGTCGATCGCGACGAGCTTCACCGCGTGCGACGTGTCGAACTGACGGGTCAGGGTGTCCAGCGTCGTGCCGATGTAGAGTCCGGCGTCCTTCGCGGGAAGGATCACGGTGACGAGAGGTCTGGGCACGGGGCTCCCGGGGGTCGACGGTGTCACGGATGCTCCCATGGGACCGTTGCCGAACGGCGACCTCGCGGTGAACGGCGGGTGTCCTGATCCTCGAATGATATGCGCCGGCGCTTCGCGACGGCGGGAAGATCCGCGACGATGGACGCATGCCCCGATTGTTCCGCCCGACATGGAGACCCGTGCGCGGCCGTTCAGGGCGCGCCGACGAGTTCCGCTGGGTCACGGCGAGATCGTGGACGAACCGGTGGTACCCGCAGGGCATCGACACCGGTGTGCTGCAGGGACGTCGGATGCTGGCGGTCAGTTGGTTCCGACAGGACGCGCAGCGTCGCCACCTCGCCTCTCGGGTCACCCTCATCGACCTCGCGCGCCGCCGCTCGATCGATGTGGCGCTCGTGGTGGAGACCGACGAGGGGCGGCTCGAGCCGGCACGGATCCACACCGGCGGGTTGGCGTGGTTCGGCGACCGGCTGTTCGCCGCCGCGACGAATCAGGGGATCTGGGAGTTCGACCTCGGTTCTCTCCGTGTGGCCCACGGCGACGCGGCTGTTCGCGCGACGGGTTCCGCGAATGATTCCTCGCGCGGTCGCAGACGCCGCGCACCGGCACGGGCACTCGTCGCGGTGCGTACAGCGATCCATGAGGTGCCGCTGCGGTGCTCGTTCATCGGACGGGTGTTCGGTGCGAGCGGTGATCCGGTGTCGCGGATGGTCATCGGCGAATTCCGTGATGACGACCGCGGGCGCCTCGGCGAGTTCGAACTCACCGAGGCCGGCTTCGCACCGATCCGCACCTTCGCGCCCGGCATCCCGCGGATGCAGGGCGCCGCCCTGTGGGAGGACCGCCTCCTGGTCTCTCAGTCCGACGGCCTCGCCCCGGGAACACTCTGGTCGGGCACGTTCGACGGACTCGATCGAGCGACCGAGCCCCTGCCTGCCGGGTGCCAGGACCTCGCGCTCTCCCCCGAGACGCGCACGCTGTGGACGCTCGGCGAGCACCCCTGGCGCCGCGTGGTGCGAGGACTCCCCCTCGCTCGGGTGGGAATCGAGTGACCGGACGGCGAACGTAGACTGTACGGGTGAAGCCCGCACCTCTCCTCGTCTACACCGTGCTGCGGCTGCTGGCGTTCCTCGTCCCGCTCGCGATCCTCTGGTTCTTCTTCCCGATCTTCCGCGAACTCTGGTGGCTCGCCGCGATCTTCGCCGCCCTCATCGGCATGAGCATCTCGATGCTGTTCCTGCGCGCGCCGCTCTCCGATGCCTCGGCCCGGATTCACGAGCGTCGCAGCGCGCGACCTGCTGCCGAGCAGGAGGATGCGGATGCCGAGGACGAGGCGCTCGACGTCGAGAGCGCAGACGACGTGGAGAACGCAGAGTCCCGCACGGACGTCGACGTCGACACGACGGACGTCGTGAACGACACGGAAGCTCCCGAGGACACCGGCTCGACCGGCTCTGCGGCGGACGACGCCCGCCGTATCTGATCGGGTTCCGCGGGCTCAGCCCACGAACGCCCAGAACAGCGCGCCGGCGAACAGCAGCGCGGTGAACGAGGTCAGCGCGAGCGCGACGACGAGCTCGCCCGGCTTGCGGTACGTCCACACGATCAGTACGGCAGGAAGCCCCGCGAGCAGGGCGAGCAGCGAGACCCACGCGATCGGGAACAGCAGCGCGAGGAACACGCCGATCACGAACGGCGCGAGCAGGAACAGCGTGAACAGCACCTGCGTCGCCCGGCGACCGATGAGCACCGTCAGGGTGCGCTTGCCGACGAGACGGTCCTGATCGATATCGCGCAGGTTGTTCGCGAGGAGCACCGCGCACGCGAACAGTCCGGCGGCGATCGCGCCGAGCCACGCCTGCTGCGGCAGCGCGAAGATCTGCACCCACGTCGTGCCGAGTGTCGCCACCAGGCCGAAGAACACGAAGACGAAGACCTCGCCCAGGCCGAAGTATCCGTATGGCCGCTTGCCACCGGTGTAGAACCACGCCGCGACGATGCACGCGGCGCCGACCGCCAGCATCCACCACTGCCCGGTGCGGATCACGATCGCGAGCCCGACGAGCGCGGCGAGCGCGAAGAACGTGAGGCCGATCACGAGCACGGTGCGCGGCTGCACGCGTCCGGATGCCGTCAGCCGCGCAGGACCGACCCGCACGGCATCGGTGCCGCGGATGCCGTCGCTGTAGTCGTTCGTGAAGTTCACGCCGATCTGCAGGAGCACCGCCACGGCGAGGCAGGCGAGAGCGATCACCCAGTGGAACTCCGGTCCCGTGCTGCGTGCAGCGCCGGTGCCGATGACGACCGGGGCGATCGCGAGGGGAAGCGTGCGCAGACGCGCAGCGCCGATCCAGTCCCCCGCCGTCACCGGTCCGAGTTCGACGACCGGCTTCTTCGCCGGGTTGCCGCTGACTCCAGCCGGACGACGCTTGCTGCTGCTCTTCTTGCGATTCGAGGATGCTGCCACGTCGGAATACTAGTGGCTGAGCCGATGCCGACCCTGCTCGCGCCGACCGCTGCCGGGGTCAGACCCGCGAGAAGGTCACGTGCGTGACACCGCTCTCGGCGACCTCGCTGGAGACCGCGTACTCGTTCTCGATGCCGCGCAGGTCATCCCAGATCCGCTTGCCGCTGCCGATCACGAGCGGCGAGACGCCCAGGTGCAGGCGGTCGATCAGCCGAGCGTGCAGGAACTGCCGCACCACGTCGACGCCACCGCCGATGCGCACGTCTCCGCCGTTCGCGGCATCCGTCGCCCGGGCCAGCGCCTCCTCCGGCGTCGCGGCGAGGAAGTGGAACACCGTGCCGTTGTCGAAGGCGATCGACTCGCGCGGCGTGTGGGTGAGCACGAACACCGGCACGCGGAACGGCGGCTCATCGCCCCACCAGCCCTGCCATTCGAGATCGCCCGGATGCTGGTGCAGGCCGAACATGCCGGCGCCCATGATCTCGGCTCCGACCTCCTCGAAGTACGCGTGTGCGTACTTCTCGTCGACGCCGGTCGTGCCCTCCCCCGAGGAGTCGCCGAGCACGCGGCTGCGGAACGTCCTGGTCGCTGTGTACGCGGCGACCAGCCGCCCCCAGTCCTCGCCGAACGGGTTCTCGGGTGTCTGGTCGGTGGTGGTGGCGAATCCGTCGAGTGAGACGTTCAGATCTGCGCGGACGACCATGTCGTGCTCCTTCGGATGAGGTGTGGGGGTCAGGCGTTCGGGTTGCTGTCTTTTCCGTCGAGCCAGAGCGTATCCGAGGCGTCGCCGTGCGCCCCGCCCTTGCCGACGTGCTTGTCGCTGATCTTCGGCCCCTTGAGGATGACGTGCACCATGGCCTGTGCATGGCCGTGGCCGAGCGAGTACTCCTGCTTGAGCCAGTTCAGGACCACAGTGGACTTCGTCGTCTCGTCGAACCCCTGCTCGGTGGCGAGCTCGATGAACTGCCGAGGGGTGAGGCCGGTCTGGATCTCGACCTTGTCGAGGTATGCCTGGAAGGACATGGATTCTCCTGGTGTCAGTCTTCGTCGATGAATGTCTGGATGATGGTCGGTGAGGCGTGGATGCCGATGATCCGCAGCGTGCCATCGCCGATGTTGGTGAATCGGTGCGGAACGTATGCGGGTCCGGTGGCGGTGTCACCGGCGACGACGTCGACCGTCTCGTCGCCGATGGTGATGCGGGCGGAGCCCTCGAGCACCACCCAGGTCTCAGGGTAGGGGTGCCAGTGCAGTCCCGGCCCCTGACCCGGCTGATTCTCGACGTAGAAGTACGAGACCGCCGCGCTGTGCTGCGCACCCTCGAACCTCCGGCTGCGGCCGGTGCCGATGCGGATGTCGGCGTCGGCGACGACGCCTCCCGGTAGCGATGTGCTGTTCATGTCCCCAGTCTCGACAGCGGCGAACAGCCGACCTAGAGTTTCGATGTGGATCGAAACTCGACAGGGGCATCCGTCGTTCGTGACGCCCCCGTGGAGGGCGTCGAGCATCCGGATCACCGCGTCGAGTTCGAGTTGAGCCCCGGTGACATCCAAGCCGTGCGGTTCGGCATCTCGCCGGGTCACGAGCTCGCCCACGCCGTCAGAGTGCTGCTGCGCCCGGAGCAGCATCCGCTGCAATGGGGATGGCTCCGTTCCGCCCGGGCACGGCTGCCTCGCGAAGGCTTCCGCCTGCTGGCGGCCGTGATCGGCGACGACGGCTACCTGCCGGATTTCCTCACCACGACCGCCGCGTGGGACCTGACTCCCGACGCCGAGCTCGAGGCGCTCCGCCGCGCGCCCCTGGCCGGCATGCGCGTGGACTTCGGCAAGATGGTCGCGCGTTCGACCGGCGCGCGGCAGCAGGCGCTGCGCGACATGCAGGATCGTCCGCAACGGGCCAGGAACCTGATCGCCGAAGCCTGGTCGGACGTGTGGGACGCGGTGCTCGCGCCGGTGTGGCCCCAGCTCGAGCGGATCCTCCGCGCCGACATCGCGGTGCGCGCTCGCACGATCGCGTCGGCGGGCATCGGCGCGATGGCGGGCGATCTGCATCCACGGGTGAGTTGGGGCGCAGGCGCCGTGCAGGTGCGGCTTCGCCGGCACAGCGAGCAGGTCGACCGCCGCGGCAGTGGGCTCGTGCTCGTGCCGTCGGTGATGTCGTCGTGGGGCTGCATGGTCCTGACCGAGCCACCGGCGCAACCGACGCTCTTCTATCCCGCTCGCGGGGTGACGGCGGGGTGGGCGCGAGGCACGGTTGAGATCGCCGACGCCCTGGGTGCGCTCCTCGGTCCGGCCAGGGCCGGCATCCTGCTCTCCGCGGACAGCGCGCGCACGACGTCTCAGGTGGCAGCGGATGCCGGGATCTCCGCCTCCACGGCATCCCATCACCTCACCGTGCTCCGCGGTGCCGGGCTGATCGCCAGCGAACGCGACGCGGCACGGATGCTGCATCAGCGCACTCCTCTCGGAGAAGCGATGATCGGCGCTGCGCTCTGACGGGGACGTGAGCGGATCAGGCGGTCGCACCGACCGGGATGATCGGACGGTGCTCGTAATAGGTCTGCAGCACGACAGTCGTGCGCGTGCTGACATTCGCGGCGAGGCGGATGTCCCGGACGAGCCCTTCCAACGACCGAGGAGACGGCACGCGGACGAACAGCATGTAACTCGCATCGCCGGCGATCGAATGACACGCCTCGATCGCGTCGAGGTGCTCGAGGAGCTCCGGGGCGTTGTCCGGCTGAGCAGGATCCAACGGGGTGATCTCGATGAAGGCCGACAGCGGCGTGCCCACCTGCTCGGGATCGAGCACCGCACGGTACCCCGAGATCACCCCCCTGGTCTCGAGTCGTTTCAGGCGCGACTGCACGGCCGATACGGACAGTCCGACGGCATCGGAGAGGTGGGCGAGTGTGACGCGCCCGTCGCGCGACACCTCCGCGAGGATCGCGCGGTCGACAGAGTCATCCATACATGAAACAATATCGGTAGAAGCCGGGTTGCACCGGAAAATTTCCTAAAGCCTCACGATCGGAGGGTCCGATGTCCATCATCTCCAGTAACGCACACGCCATCATCGGCGAGCCCGAGGTCGTCGAGGACGCATCCGTCGCCGAGCACAGCGCCGCCTGGGCCCAGCTCAAGGATGCCGCAATCGCCATCCGCGCGCTGCAGATCAAGGACGGATCGATCCCGGATGCTGCGCACCACGCGCACGCCCGTGACCTCGTCGCCGCGATCACCTCGGCCATCCGCGCCCTCGCCCCGGCCTTCCCGCACGACGCCGAGTATCTCGCGGCATCCGTCGTCGACTTCGAACGCTGGGTCGCCTCGGACTTCGGCGTGCCGGACTTCCTCGACTCGCTCGTGGCGTTCCAGCCTCAGCAGCACCGCGTCGACGGCATCCGCCATCTCGTGGTCTTCCCGATGTACACCCAGAACGGCTCGAGCGATCGTCTCGTCGAGGCGCTCATCGTGCAGGCCATCTGGCCGGACTTCATCGCGGCCCTCGAGGCCGGAGACTACGGCAACAAGCTCTTCGTCTCCCTGCGCCTGGTCGACTTCACCCCGGGCTACGACACGAACTCCGCGGTGCTGTTCCCCGAGACCGTCGCCATGCGCGAGATCCCTTCGTTCACGTGGGGCGCGATCTTCCAGGACCGCGAGGCCGCCCGCTATCGCCGCGTCACCCGCGCGGCCGCGGAGATCACGAACCTCGAGCTCCCCGAGCGTGCCGCCGCGATGCTCGACGACCAGGCACTCACCGAGCGCGCGTTCGTGATGTGGGACATCATCCACGACCGCACGCACATGCGGGGCGACCTGCCGTTCGACCCGTTCATGATCAAGCAGCGGATGCCGTTCTTCCTGTACTCGCTCGAGGAGATGCGGTGCGACATGACCGCGTTCCGCGAGTCGGTGCGCATCGAGCGCGCCCTCGCGGCCCGGATCGAGGCGGGTGAGGAGCTGACGGATGCCGAGCGCGAGATGCACGAGCACGCCGGCCTCGTGCAGTACGCCGTGATCTTCGACCGGATCTTCCGTTTCGCGATCACCGGCACGCGCATCCGCAACTACGACGCGGTCGGCGGGCAGCTGCTGTTCGCCTGGCTGCACCAGCGCGGCGTGCTGCACTGGACCGACACCGCTCTCGCCTTCGACTGGGAGAACGTGCCCGACGCGGTCGTCGCCCTGGGAGATGCGATCGACGACCTGTACTGGCACTCGATCGACCGCCCGAAGGTCGCGCACTGGCTCGCGGCGTACGAGCTGGTCCGTGGCACGCTCACCCCGCACCCGGCCTCGCAGTGGGCACGCGGCCTGTCCGACGAGATCCTCGCGGGCGCACCCAAGGGCTACACGGATGCGGTGATGGACGACGAGTTCCCGCTGTCGATGTTCTTCGAGACCCTCGACAAGAAGCTCAAGCCCGTCATCGAATCGACCGTCGGCATCCGCGGCACGGACGACTGAGCCGCGATCGCTCGCAATTTCTGCGGCCAGTTCCACCTTCTGAGGCCAGAATGGTGAGTTCTGGCCGCAGAAGTCGCTATTGGCCGCAAGAGTTGAGGACCTCATGACCGTGTCTAACCGGACCATCGTGCTCGCCGGCGCGACCAGCGCGGCAGGTCTCACCGTCGCGCAGCGACTCTTGGAGGCAGGCGCGCACGTCGTCGCGACCGGTCGCTCCGCGGAGCGCCTCGAGCCGCTGCGCGCGAACGGCGCTCAGGTGGAGGTCGCGGACGCCACGTCCCTGGGGGCGATGAACGAGCTGGCCGCGCGGCTGGGGCCGGTTGACGGCGTGATCCCACTGGTGGGCGGCTGGCGAGGCGGCGGCGGGCTCGCCGGGCAGACGGATGCCGACTTCGAGGCGCTCCTGCCGGCACTCCACGCCGTGCGAGCCACGAGCCGCGCGTTCGAGGCCGCGCTGCTCGCTTCGGATGCCGGACGCTTCGCGATCGTGTCATCGACGGCGGTCGCCCGCCCGCTCGCCGGCGGAGCGAACTACGCCGCCGTCAAAGCCGCGAGCGAAGCCTGGGCGCGGGCGGTCGCGCAGGGATTCGCGAAGTCCGCGCGAGAGGCGGAAGCACCGCTGCGTGCAGCATCCGTCGTGTTCCGCGCGAAGGCGGTGGACCCGGGTGCGCTCGCCGATGCGATCCGCGCGCTCTGGGATGCCGAGGGCCCCGACCTCAACGATCAAGTCGTCGCGCTCGACTGACGGCGCCCTCGGTGGGCATCTGCTCGATGTTCGGCGCTCGTCAGAACTCGCGGCGCATCACCACTCGACGAGTCGTGGGGTGGCTCACCTCCACGAATCCGGCCGCCGCGAACGGGCCGACCGCCCCCACGTTCATCTCCCCCCACGCGATCTTCGTTCCGCCGGTCAGCATCGGATACCCCTCGATGGCGGCCGCTCCACCCGACCGCGCATGGTCGACCGCCGCGGCGACCAGCGGATACGTCAATCCGCGTCCGCGGAAGCCTGGTCTGACGATCAGGCAGGCGACCGCCCACACCCGGTCGTCGTCCTTCCGCTCATCTCGCCCCGCCCAGGGAACCGATGATCCTCGGAGCCGGCCGTAGACGTTGCGCCGATCGACAGCACACCAACCGACCGGCTCACCGTCGAGATATGCGACCAGTCCGATGCTCCGCGACGATCGGGGATCTTCTCCTTGTCGATCTTCTCCCCGCAGCTCGCTGCGGAGGAGATCGCGGCGGGCCTCGACCGGCATGTGCCACCAGTCGCCGTCGCCGAGGCGCTGCCGCTCGCACTGGCAGCGGCCTGCGGATCCCGTCAGGATCAACTGCACATCGTCCCAGCTCGCCTCGTCCGCGGGCACGACGCGCACCCGCGGATCCTCGACAAGATCACCCGGGCTCACGATCGCCACCATGCGGCTCCGGGTCGTCGATCAACGCTCGACCTCCGCGTGCGGAGATCGGATCGACGAGCACGTCGGCTCTCGCCGGAGTCGCGACCGTGTCCGGCGATTCTGGGCCGGAAGCCGTGGCTGCACTGGTGCCGTCCTCGCTCCCGGATTCTTGTCCACCCTCGTCGCCGATCTTCTGCTCCGGCGCATTCGCGTACAGGTCGGTGAGCGTGCGGTACGAGCGCGTGAGGAATGCGAGGCCCCCGACGACCACCATGATCAGACCCGCGAACAGGCAGATCAGGGCGATGCCCCGAGCCTCGCCTTCGCCGAGGAGCCAGCCCCACTGGGCCGCTCCGGCGGGCGTCCGCATATAGGGGATGATGAGGAACTCCGCGATCGGCGCGATGAGGAACGCGGTGATCGGCGCGGCTGCCGCCTCCATCGCCGCTGCGACACCGAACACGCGTCCCTGACGCTCGAAGGGCACCACCTTCTGGATGATCGTCTGCTCCGCCGCCTCGGCCGGCGGCACCAGCGCCATGTAGACCCACATGCCGATCACGTACAGCGGCCACCACTCTCTCAGCATGAACACCGACCCGAGCAGTCCCATCGCGATCACGACGAGCAGCAGCGTGCGCATGGGTTTCACCCCCAGACCGAACTTCGCCACCAGCGCACCGCCGATGAGGAAGCCCGTCGACGCAAAAGCGAGGGCGAAACCCCACATCTGCGCGTCGAAGAGCGTCAGGCCATAGGGGTCCATCAACGCCATGTACACGCCGCCGATGAGGTTGTTGAAGGTCGAGAAGACGATCAGCGCGAACAGGCCAGGGGCCAGCCGGATCGCCCGCACGCTGCCGCGGAAGTCGAGCGCGCTCGACGCCCCCGCATCCGGTTCCGGCTTCTCCTCGGGGATGCGGATGAACAGGAGGTGCACGAACGACACCGCCATGAACGCGATCGCGATCACGAGCGTCCACCCCATGCCGAGGAATCCGATCGACAGCCCCGAGAACACGCTGGTCACGAGGAAGGCGAGCCCCTGCACCGTGCCCACCAGGCCATTCGCATTCGCGCGCTTGTCCTCCTCGACCAGCAACGTGACCGTCGTGGAGAGCGCGATGTTGCGCAGCTGCTCGATCACGCCACCGAAGAGGATGACGACCGAGAAGATCCAGAACCAGGGACCGCCGAGGTCGAGCAGCGAGGACTCGCCCTGCCAGACGTAGACGATGCCGGCCACGAGGAAGGCCGCCGCGGACACGACGCTCGACAGCAGCATGACCGTATGTTTGCGGTGTCGATCGACGACCGTGCCGAACACCATCGCGAAGAACGCGATGAAGAGCATGTAGGCGCCACCGATGACGCCGGTGGCGAGCACCGACTGCGTCTCGATGTAGACCCAGAAGGTGAGCGCGAACCAGAGGAAGCTCGTCGTCACGTTGGCGATCAGCGTGTTGACGAGCACGTTCGCGAAGGCGGTCTTCGCAGCGGTGCGTTCCATGTGTCCGAGGGTAGACCGGGCCTCGGACATCGGGAAGATCAGCCGGGTGATGACCTGCGAAATAGAATCGGGAGGTGAGCATTCAGCATGACCCCGCGATCCGGGGATTCGCCAGCGACAACTACTCCGGCATCCATCCCGATGTCCTCTCCGCCATCGCGACCGCCAACGGCGGCCACCAGGTCGCCTACGGCGAGGACGCATACACCGAGCGTCTGCAGGAGGTGTTCCGCTCGCACTTCGGCGAGCAGGCGCAGGCCTTCCCCGTCTTCAACGGCACGGGTGCGAACGTCACAGGGCTGCAGTCGATGCTGCCGCGCTGGGGAGCCGTGATCGCAGCATCCACCGCCCACATCAACGTCGACGAGGGCGGTGCTCCCGAACGAATCGGCGGGTTCAAGATCCTCACCGTTCCGACCGACGACGGCAAGCTCACCCCGGAGCTCGTCGACCTCGAGGCCTGGGGCTGGGGCGACGAGCATCGCGCCCAGCCGCTCGTGGTCTCGATCACGCAGTCCACCGAGCTCGGCACCCTGTACACCGCCGACGAGATCCGCGCCCTCGCAGATCACGCGCACGAGCGCGGGATGCGCCTGCACGTGGACGGCGCCCGCCTCTCGAACGCCGCCGCCGCTCTCGACCTGCCGCTGCGCGCCTTCACGACGGATGCCGGAGTCGACGTGCTCAGCTACGGCGGCACCAAGAACGGCGCAATGCTCGGCGAGGCGATCGTCGTGCTGAACCCCGAGGCCTCCACGGGCCTGTCGTACTCGCGCAAGTTCAACATGCAGCTGTCGTCGAAGATGCGCTTCGTCTCGGCTCAGCTCATCGCGCTGCTCGAGGGCGACCTCTGGCTGCGCAACGCCCGCCACGCGAATGCGATGGCGCAGCGCCTGCGCGGGGCGATCGAGCAGCGCATCGCCGCCGGCGAGATCCACGGAGTGAGCTTCACTCAGCAGACGCAGGCCAACGGCGTGTTCGCCCAGCTGCCCGACGGCGTCGCCGACCGCCTGCGCGAGAGCTTCCGCTTCTACGACTGGGATGCCGCGCGCAACGAGGTGCGCTGGATGTGCGGCTTCGACACGCACGAGGACGACGTCGACGCGTTCGTCGACGCGCTGGCCGCGCTCACCCGCGCCTGAGGCGGCAGCGGCGCGCCCGACCGAGCCGCCGATTGCACGATCTCGCCGAGTGCACGACACGTTGACGTGAACGTCCCGTGCACTCGGCGACTTCACGTGCACTCGGCGGCGGTGACGAGGACGGGCGGGACGACGAGCGACGAGCCTCAGCGCCGCAACGCGGCCAGCACGTCGGTCAGGGCTGCGGCGTCGCCGACATTGCCCGGGACCACGACGTAGAGCTTCGGGTCGCCCTCGGTGGACTCGAGGTCCCAGACCGAGACCCCTGGGATCACCTGGCCGCGCACCACCGCGCGGCTCGCACCCACGCCCGTGCGGGCGAGCTCGGCAGAGGTGATGCCGCCCTTCGCGATGACCGCGTCGACCTCGGGCACGAGTGCGCGCACCGCGACGGTGAGCGCCTGCATGACGAGCTCGCCGTGGCGCAGGGTGTTGTGCTCTGCATGGCGATGGCGTTCGGTCGTCACGACCGCGAGGCCGCCGTCGCTCAACCGTGACCGCGCAGCAGACGCTGCCGCGAGTCCCGCCGCCACCGGGTCGGTGAAGGCATCGTCGGTGGGGATCACGACCGCCGGGCCGTGCACTGCCTCTACCGCGACGAGCTGCGCGGTCGCACCCGCGGTGTGCGAACCGCAGGCCAGCAGGGTCGGCACGGCAGAGGCGAGAAGCGGCGTCGACAGCAGGCCGTCGCTCTGCACATCCGCGAGCGCCGCGGCGAGCGGAGCCGCGCTGCGCACCACGACCGATCGGCCCGCGCGCCGCGCGGCCACGATCGCCTCGGCGATCAGGCGGATGTCGGCATCCGTCTCGGCATCCGGCAGGACCACGGCTCCTGCGGGGGCCGTCGCGATGGCGGACGCCACAGCCCCCGCCCGCACGTCGGCGAGCCCTACGGGCACGGCGGCGCGCGACGACTTCTCGGCGACGTACTCGGTGAGGATCCCGGAGGAGAACGGGAAGACCGGATCCTGCGCGTACTCGGTGAGGTGTGCAGGGCGGTCCACGCCATCGATGCGCACCAGATGCACGCCGTCGACGGTCGTCCGGCCGCCCGCGGGGAACGCCGGGCTGAACACGATGACCGAGTCCTCATCGAGGAACTGCTCGGTCTCGGCGAAGACGTGTCCCCGCAACGTGGAGTCGCCGCGCAGCACGAACTGGACATCCTCCCCCAGCTCTCGGGCAGCTGATCGAGCGGCATCCCGGACCGACGACACCAGGGCGACCGCGGCCTCCTCGTCGATCGCCCGCGAGTTGGTCTGGACGTAGACGCTGTCGGCTCCGCGCAGCACGTCGCGGATCGCGGCGGCGTCGTACTCCAGCAGGACGGTCACACCCGAGGCCGACTGCGTGCCGGTGGGGTCGTCGTCGAGCACCACGGTCTTCACGATGCACTCCTGTTCCGGTAGGTCTCGATGACGCTCGAGTCGTCATGGGTGCGCAGCCCCGAGGCGTCCGCCTGCAGGAATCGCTCGCGCGCGGCCGTGAGGATCGGCAGTTCGGCGGATGCCGCAGCACCGGCATCCGCGACCAGACCGGTGTCCTTCACGAAGATGCCGATCTGACTCAGCACCGGGGCATCGGGGCTCTGCAGCATCCGCGGCCCACGGTCGCCCAGCATGAACGAGGCGGCGGCACCCTGGCCGACCACATCGAGGACGAACTCCGGATCGAGGCCCAGCGACTCGGCGAGTGCAAGGGCCTCGGCCGCCGCCGCGATGTGCACGGCGCACAGGTGCTGGTTGACGACCTTCACGGACTGGCCGTCGCCGACCTCCGTGCCGACGACGCGCGGGGCGCCCATGGCCTGCAGCACGTCGTCGACGCGCGCGAGATCGCCCTCGGAGCCCGACACGAACAGCGCGAGGTCTCCGCGAGACGCGCGGGCGATGCCGCCCGAGACGGGGGCGTCGACGACGGATGCCCCGGCATCTGCGAGCCGTCGGCCCTGGGCGCGCACAGCATCCGGTCCGACCGTCGACATGATGATCCACGTCGCGCCGGCGGCGGCATCCGCCTCGATCGCCGCATCGACGACGGAGTCGAGCTGGTCGGCGGTCGCGACCATCACGACGACCACGTCGGCAGGCGCGACCTCGGCCAGAGTCGGCACAGCGCGGATGCCGGCGTCGGCCGCACGCTCACGTCCGGCCTCGGCGGGTTCGATGCCGGTGACGTCGAATCCGGCCCTGACGATGCTCAGGGCCATGGGGAGCCCGATGGCTCCCAGCCCGATGAAGGCGATGCTCGATCGCGTCATGATTGCCCCTTCGAAGGTGCGTGTGCAGAACGGGGTGCGCATCGGACGATGCGCACCCCATTCGTGGTCAGTGTCCCGGTGTGGGTTCCGAGAGCAGGGCGTCGGCCTTCGCGTGGAAGAACCGCGTGGCCCACATCAGCACGGCGGCGACGAAGGCGAACAGGCCGAGCGACACCACACCCCAGGCTCCGCTCTCGGTCGGGATCGACTCGTTCACGCCCGTGCGCATGATCGGGGCGACGAAGCCGCCCAGGTTGCCGAGGGAGTTGATGAGGCCGATGCCGGCGGCCGCGGCGGCTCCGGTGAGGAACGAGGTCGGGAACGACCACGTGATCGGACCGGTCGAGAGGAACGCCGCGACGGCGATCGTGATCGCGACGATGCCGAGCAGTCCCTGCCCGTTCGCGCCCGCCCACGCCGAGACGAGGATCGCGAGGCCGGTGATGAGGAAGAACAGCGCACCCCACACCCGACGACGGCGCACCGTGGTGGCGTGCTTGCCGACGTAATAGCAGGCGAACAGACCGACCGCCCACGGGATGGCCGAGACGAGACCGACCTGCCAGCCCACCGACTGGCCGATGAGGCTCGAGACCTGCTGCGGCAGGTAGAACGTCGTTCCGTACACGGCGATCTGCAGGCAGAAGTAGATCGCGGTGAAGTACCAGACCTTCCAGCTGATGAGCGCCGCACCGATACCGCGCGGGCCGTCGGCCTCCTTGACCGAGTCCTCGTGCTCCATGACGTCCTTGAGCGCGGCCTTCTCGTCGTCGTTCAGGAACTTCGCCTTCTGCGGAGAGTCGACGAGGAAGAAGAACGCGGCGATGCCGGCGACGACGGCCATCATGCCCTCGACGAAGAACATCACCTGCCATCCGGCCCACGGTGTGACCTGGTCTCCGAAACTGATCAGACCGCCCGAGAGGGGGGCGCCGAGCATCTGCGAGAACGGCTGCGCGAGGTAGAAGAGCGCGAACATCTGCACCCGGCGCTTGTTGGGGAACCACTGCGCGAGGAACATGATCACGCCGGGGAACAGACCGGCCTCGGTGACACCCAGCAGGAAGCGCAGGATGATGAACATCGTCTCGCCGTTGACGAAGGCGAAGGCCGCGGCGACGATTCCCCACGTGATGGCGATGCGTGCGAGCCAGAACCGGGCGCCGAACTTGTCGAGCAGCAGGTTCGAGGGGATCTCGAAGATCGCGTAGCCGATGAAGAAGATGCCAGCGCCGAGGGCGTAGGCACCGGCCGAGATACCGCGGTCGATCTCCATCGCGGATTCGGCGAAGCCGACGTTCGTGCGGTCGAGGAACGCGACGAAGTACAGGATGATGAGCATCGGCATCAGGCGGAAGGTCGCCTTCTTGATGCCGCTGGCCAGGTGCGGGCTGGACAGCAGGCCCTGCGCGGCCGTGACGTTGGCCCGGGTCTCCGGGCCGTGTGCGGGGGTGGACACGAGTGTGACTCTCCTTTGAGTGTGCTGCGGATGCTGAAGGGTGGAGTGGCGGTGGGCGGCTCAGCTGCCCAGCGCCGGGATGATCAGGAAGAGGCCGACGGCCACGCAGATCACCCCGAGCGCCAGGAACGCGATGCGCCCCTTGGACCAGGAACGGGTCATGAGGTTCTCTCTGTCGATGCGAGCAGGGATGCTCAGTGCATGTAGAGGCCGCCGTCGACGTTCAGGGTCTGGCCCGTCACGAATCCGGCGTCTTCGCTGATGAGGTAGGCGACCGCGGCGGCGATGTCGGTCGGCGTGCCGATGCGCGGCAGGACGCCGTCGGCGGCCATCGCGGTCTTGCGCTCCTCGGTGAGGGTGCCGCCCATGATGTCGGTGTCGATCGGTCCGGGCGAGATCACGTTCGCGGTGATGCCGAGCGGGCCGAGCTCGCGGGCGATCGAGCGCATGAGGCCGATCACGCCCGCCTTCGAGGCCGAGTACGGGGTCTTCGAGAAAGTGCCGCCACCGCGCTGCGCCGACACCGAGGAGATGCCGACCAGACGACCGACGCCGTTCTCGGCCAGGGTGCGCGAGACGCGCTGGGTGACCCAGTGCACGCCCTCGAGGTTGATGGAGTTGACACGGTGCCACTCCTCGGGCGTGACCTCGAGGTAGGGCACGGGCGAGGAGACGCCGGCGAAGTTCACGAGCGCGACGATCTGCGGCAGCTCGGCCTCGAGAGCGTCCACGGCGGCGACGGCCTGTTCGCGGTCGGCGACGTTCGCACCGGCTCCGGCGGCCTTGACGCCGTGCTGGGCCGAGACCTCGGCGGCCGTGGCCGCTGCGGCCTCACCGTCGACATCGATGATGCCGACGTTCCAGCCACGCTCAGCCAGGTAGAAGGCGGTGGCGCGACCGATGCCGCGAGGGCTGGCGGCACCGGTGAGGATGACGGTGCGTTCTGCGGGGAAAGCGGATGCCATGACAGGGGTCCTTCAGCTCTGGGCGGGGTGGATCGGGGCCGGGCCGAGCTCGTCGACGAGCTTCTTCATCGCGACGTAGGCCCTGTTGCGGTACGCGATGAGCTCGGGGGTGCGGTCGGCGGGCACATCGAGGAACCCGGCGCCCGACTTGGTGCCGAGCTTGCCCGCGTCGACGAGGTCCTGCAGCGCCTTGGGCGTCGCGAAGCGCTCGGGGAACTCGGTCTGCAGCGAGGCGTAGCAGAACGCGTAGACATCGAGACCCGCCATGTCGGCGATCGCGAACGGGCCGAAGAACGGCAGGCGGAACCCGAACGTCGTGCGGACGATCGTGTCGATGTCCTCGGGCGTCGCGACTCCCTCTTCGACGAGCTGGGTCGCCTCGTGGAACAGCGCGTACTGCAGACGGTTGAGCACGAAGCCGGTCGCGTCCTTGACGCGCGCGGTCTCCTTGCCGGTCGCGGCGACGATCGCCTCGACGACGGGAAGCACGCTCTCGTCGGTCGCTCCGTGCGGGATGAGCTCGACACCGGGGATGAACGGAGCCGGGTTCGAGAAGTGCACGCCGAGGAAGCGCTCGGGGTTCACGACCGCCTCGGCGAGCTTGCCGATGAGGATCGTCGAGGTGTTGCTGCCGATGATCGCGTCGGGCGCCGCGGCCTCGGAGATCCGGCGCAGGGTCGCGTGCTTGATCTCGATCTTCTCGGGCACGGCCTCCTCGATGAACGAGGCGCCGGCGACGGCATCCTCGATCGTGGCCGCGGTGAGCCGCTCGGCGATGATCGCCGGAGCGTCGGCGGGGAAGAGCCCGTCGGCGGCGAACTGCTCGGCTTCGGTGATCAGGCGCTCGCGGTTGCTCTGCGCGATCGCGAGGTCGACGTCGGCGATGCGCACGTCGGCGCCGGACAGGGCGAGCGACTGGGCGATGCCGCCGCCCATGTAGCCGCTGCCGATCACCGCGTACACGGGACGGTCGTTGTCAGTCATCACGTTCTCCTTCGTCGTGCTGTTCGTCGTTCAGGCGTTGATCTGCTCGGGGAGCAGCGTGCGCAGGTAGTCGCGGTTGGTGGCGCAGACGCCGAGGCTGTCGCCGCCGTACTGCTCCATGAGGAACGGACCGCGGAAGCCGAGCTCGATCGCCTGGTCGACGACCTCGCGATAGTTGATGAGTCCGAGTTCCATGCTCGTGGGGACCGAGGTCGCCCAGCTGCCATCGGCGGCCTCATCGCGCGTGTAGTTCTTCACGTGCCAGTAGTTCGCGTACGGCAGGGTCTTGGCGTGCATCTCGCGCCAGTCCTCGATGGGGCGGTGCAGGCGGATGAGGTTGGCGATGTCGGGGTTGAGGCCGACGTTGTCGAGACCGATCTCCTCGATCAGGCGCACGGCGCTGTCGGCGGTGCCGAGGTACGTGTCCTCGTACATCTCGAGCGCCATCGGAAGACCGACGGATGCCGCATGCTCGCCCAGCTCGCGCAGGCGCTTCACCGCGAGCGCGCGGGTGTCGGCGTCGTCCGGGTCGACGGGTCCCTGCGCGGTCCAGAACCACAGCGCCTTGCGCTGCGCCTCGGAGAACGGCTGGTGCAGGCCGGTCGAGAACACCCGCATGCCGAGTTCGGCCGCGGCGTCGATCGCACGGTGCGCGTAGGCGAGGTTCTGCTCGCCCTTGCCCGGCTCGATCACGCTCTGGCGCTGCACGTGCACGGACAGCAGCTCGACGCCGTGGCTCTCGGCGATCTGCTTGAGCTCGACGCGGCGCTCGGGGCTGAGCTCGGACGGCTGGATGTGGTTGTCGGCGATCTCCACGGCGGTGAAGCCGAGGCGCTCGATCTGACGGAAGACCCCGTCCCACTTCTCGGCGGGCGCGTCGTGCAGCGGACCGCCATGGGCGAATCCGTGCATGCAGACGGCGATGGGCCAGTTCTCCCTGGTGAGGGTCTCGCTGGTGAGCGGGTGCGACGTTGCGGTCATGACGACTCCGTTGACGATCTGTGAACCCTTGCGGCTCTTCCTAGATCCTATAGGAAATAGGAGGAACGTCAAGCGGCAGATCTCGCCACCTTCCGTCGTCGCCGGAATGGGAAAGGAGGAGAGCACAGCGGATGCTGCAGCATCCGCTCCCGCGTCAGATCTGCTCGAGATCCAGCGAGCGGGCACGCACCTGCTCGATGTGCCGCTGCATCAGACGCTCGGGCGCATCAGGATCGTCGCCGGCGAACGCATCGGCGATGGCCTCGTGCTCGGCGATCGCCTCGCGCACATCGGTCACGCCGTGCAGCACCGACTGGCGCATGCGGTGCAGCTGCGCTCCGAGCGACTCCGACATCTCGGTGAGGTAGCGGTTGCCGCAGTGTTCGAACACGACGCGGTGGAATGCGGCATCCGCGGCGAAGTAGGCGGTCGTGAGTTCCACATCGGTGACGCCGGAGCGCAGCGCGGTGATCACGCGTTCGCCGATCCGGCGATGCTCCTCCTCCGCCGCACGCAGCTCGTCGAGCATCTGCGTGGACGCCGGTGTGGCCAGCCGCGCAGCCCGCGACTCGAGCATGATGCGCGCCTCGAACAGTTCTCGCAACTGCTCGAGGCCGAGCGGCGGGGCGACACGGTAGCCCTTCAGCGCCTCACGGGTGACGAGCCCGGTGCGCTCGAGCTGCACCATCGCCTCACGCACCGGCGTCGGCGAGACGTCCAGCTGCCGGGCGATCGTGTCGATCGACAGCCGCTCCCCTGCGGCGACCTCGCCGCTGAGCAGCAGCTGGAGGATGCGCTCGTACACGTGGTCGCGCAGCCCTCGACGTTCGATGGTCGCGTCGAGCCCGCGCAGGCTGCCGTCACGTGCTGTCGCCATCCGTCCCTCTTCCGCCTGGGCGCGGGGCGCCCGTCGGAGCGCCCACATCTTCGAGGATGTCACGAAACCGAGCGGATGCCGCGCACCTGCGGCACGGCATCCGCTCGGGATCGCACTCCGGTCAGACCCCTTCGTACGCGCAGATCTCGCGGACCTTGTCGGCCGACGCGCTCTGCGGGTCGAAGGTATAGGTGAGCCACTCGGCGGCCAGACGGCGGGCCAGCTCGATGCCGATCACGCGCTGACCCATGCACAGGACCTGAGCGTCGTTGGAGAGGATCGAGCGCTCGACGCTGAACGAGTCGTGCGCCGTGACCGCGCGGATGCCCGCCACCTTGTTCGCCGCGATCGCGACACCGAGCCCGGTGCCGCACAGCAGGATGGCGCGGTCCGCGTCTCCGGCCGCGACCTTCTCGGCTGCGGTCGTGGCGATCGTCGGGTAGTTCGTGTGGCCGTCGGCGTCCACGCCCACGTCGATCACCTCGGCGACCAGGGGGTTCTGAAGGAGGTCGGCCTTGATGCGCTCCTTGTAATCGAAGCCGGCGTCGTCGGAGCCGATGACGAGCCGGAGTCCCGTGCCCGTGGATGCCGTGTCGGTGGATGCCATGTCAGTTCTGTCCCTTCAGGACGTCGAGGACGGTGTGGGTGATGAGGGCGAACGACACCGCGCCGGGGTCGGGGGTGCCGAGGCTCTTGTCGCCGTGCGAGCGGGCGCGGCCGAGCTTGGCGGTGAGGTTCGCGGTGGCCTCGGCGGCGGCGGTCGCGGTGTCCGCGGCATCCGTCCAGGCGGAGACGAGGTCGCCTCCCGCACTCAATCGCTCGGAGAGCCGGTCGGCGAAGGGCACGATCGCATCGATCATGGTCTTGTCTCCGACTGTGGCCTTGCCGAAGGACATCACGGCGTCCTTCATGCGGGCGACTCCCGCGCCCACGGCCTGCCGGTCGACGGCGGCTTCATCGCCGAGCGCGGTGCCGAGCGCGACGAGCATCTCGCCCCAGATCGCCCCGGAGGTGCCGCCGCCCTTGTCGGCCCAGGCATCCCCCGCGTGGTGCAGGGCTGTGCGGGCTCCGGCGTTCTTCTGCACGGCCTCGCGCGCGGCGGCGGCAGCCGCGCGACTGCCGCGCTGCATTCCGATGCCGTGGTCGCCGTCGCCGGCGATGCGGTCGATGCGTCCGAGCTCCTCGGCCTCGGCCTCGAGCATGGCCGCGACGGCGTCGATCGCGCGGTCGATGGTGGCGGCGGCCTCGCGCGACTCGGGGCTCGAGGGGCCGATCACGACCTCTTCCTCGGCGTCCTCCACGACGTCGACCGCGATGCGACCCTCGACCGCGCCGCGGCGATAGGCGGGGGTGTCGCACGAGGCGTGCCAGAGCCGCTCGAGTTCGTCGTCGAGCCACAGCAGCGTCAGCGATGCGCCGGCCATGTCGAAGCTCGTGCAGAACTCGCCGACCTCGGGCGAGACGACGGTGATGCCCGCCTCGGTGAGCAGGCGATCGATCGTCGCGTACACGACGTAGAGCTCCTCGTACTTCACACTGCCGAGTCCGTTCAGGATCGGCACGACGCGGGCACCCTCGAGCTCGACGCCCTCAGGCACCTCGGCGAGGAGCGACGAGACGAAGAGCTCGGCCAAACCGGCGGCGGTGGGGATGTCGACCTCATCGATGCCCGGCTCGCCGTGGATGCCGAGCCCCACGGCCATGCGCCCCTCCGGCACGGTGAACAGCGGCTCGTCCGCGCCGGGGAGCGTGCAGCCGCTGAAGGCGACCCCGAGCGAACGGGTGCGGTCGTTGGCCGTGCGGGCGAGGCGCTCGACGTCATCGAGGTCGAGTCCGTTCTCCGCGGCGGCACCGGCGATCTTGAAGACCACGAGGTCGCCCGCGACGCCGCGGCGCTTCTCGATCTCCGAGGCAGGGGCGCTCGAGATGTCGTCGGTGACGGTGACCGTGCGGCAGTCGATGCCGGCCTCGCGCATGCGCTGCTGCGCCTGACCGAAGTGCAGGACGTCGCCGGCGTAGTTGCCGTAGCTGAGCAGCACGCCCCTGCCCTCGTGGGCGGTGGTCGCGACGGAGTGCACCTGGTGCGCCGAGGGCGAGGCGAAGAGGTTGCCCATGACCGCGCCGTGCGCGAGGCCGGGCCCGACGAGACCGGCGAAGGCCGGGTAGTGCCCGCTGCCGCCGCCGATCACGACCGCGACGGTCGGATCGGCGCCACGGGTGGAGCGGACGACGCCCCCGTTCACGGGGCGCACCCAGCGGGCGGATGCCGCGGCGAAACCCACGGCCGAGTCGGCGGCGAAGTCGTCGGGATCGTTGTACAGGCGCGTCATTGCGTTCTCCTCCGTGCGGGAACAGGCTCAGCGGTGAGGTCCACGAGCAGGATGCTGTCGCATCCGGTTCTTGATCCTATAGGAAATTGGATAAGGAGGGAAGAGACACGTGCGGGGGCGGTGCCGGAGGTGGCGCGGGGCGGTGC
>NZ_JBJDRJ010000046.1:0-28715 GCF_044987415.1 Microbacterium sp. ZW T5_45
ATAAGCGACAGCGGAACGTCCGCGGGGATGGGTCGGGGTGAGTGGGGACGGAGTGGGTGGGGACGGGGGTCAGGACGAGGAGCGGTTCCTGACGCGTCGGACGACGATGGCCGTTCCGACGACGAGCAGCAGGATGCCGGCGGCGATCAGCAGCACGGGCAGGTCGGCGCCGGTGCCTGCGAGACCGTCGATGGGCGACGGGGTGGGGACGGGCCCGGGTGTGCTGAGGGGGGTGATGTCGACGTGGATCTGCACGCCGCCGGTGTTCGCGCCGTCTGCTGCGGCATCGGCATCCGCGGCGAGCTCGAGGATCGGGCTCATCGGAGCGCCTCCTCTCTCTCTGCGGTGCCGGCGTCGCGGGCACGTGCCTCGCCGCGGGCCTCTTCACGTCCGCGTTCCACGGCCTGCGAGATCAGGTCCTCGACGCGGCGGCGCGAGCGCAGCCGGTTCCAGGACAGGGCGACCACGAGCAGCGCGACGCCCGCGAGCAGGGCCAGCGCCGACCACGGCACGGCCCACACCGTGATGGTGGTGGTCGACGGTTCGACGACGAGCGCCTCCCCGTCGAGTGCGGCCGCGACGGGCGCGACCTCGAGGTCGCCGGTGAGCAGGAAGAGCGGCCAGACGTCCGCCACCTGCACGGTCAGCGTGCGGGTCTCTCCGGGAAGGAGCACCTGCGGACGCTGCCCCTCGGCGGGGAACGGCACCTCGTGACCGGCGATCGTCAGCGTGCCGACGGCATCCATCCGGGCGTTTCCGGTGTTCTGCACGTCGAACGCGACGGTGAGTCCGCCCGCTTCGAACGGATTGGCCTCGCCCCGGTAGTCGGTGCGGACGTCCTGCACGGCGAAGGCGGGCACGATGTCTCCGGCGACCCGGGTGATCACCTTGACGCCGACCCGGCTCTCGACGCCGACGGCGGTCGCACCGGAGTCGTCGGCCTTGACCGACAGCACGGATGCGGCGACACCGGCGGCGTGATCGCCCGGCTCGGCGTTCTCGGGGACCGTGACGGTGAACGCGACCACCGCGGATCCTCCGGCCGGGACCTCGACCGCATCGGGGATGCTGATCCAACTCCCGGCATCGGTCGACTCCTGGTCGGAGGGGAGCATGTCGAAGCGTCCGGCATCCGTGTAGAAGCCGTCGGCGGCCGAGAGGGAGAACACGACGTCACCGGCTCCGAGGTTGCGCACGATCACGTGCTCTTCGACGCTCTCGCCGGGCTCGAGCTCGTGCTCGATGGCGACGCGTCCGTCTTCGGCCGTTCCGTCCGCCGGCGACAGCGACCACGACACCGCGTCGGCCGTCGCGTCGTCCGCCTGAGCGGCAGCAGGACCGGCGAGCACGCCGAGCGCGACCGCCAGGACGACGGCGCTCAGCGCGAACGGTGCGGGGGGAGGGGTGGTCATCTTGTCTCCGGCGGACGGACGGAACTCAGTACGAGTCTTCGAACAGCGACAGCGTCACGGTCGAGGTGTACGACCCCGGTGCGACCGTGACGGGCGTCTTGAGGACGAGGTCGGCGTTCGCCGTCCACTGGCCGGATGCGGCCTGCGCCTCGGCCGAGTCGAGCGCGAGGGCGAGCAGCTCCTGGCCGACGAGTCCGACGCCGTTCGCGCCGCCGTCGATCGAGGTGTCGACCGTGTCGCCCTCGCTGACCTCGCCATTGTTGGCGGTGACGACGCGGGGGGTCCAGCCGAGGTGGTCGGGAGTGATGTTCGGCTGACCCGCCGAGCCGACGAAGTCGCTCGCCTGACCGGTGACGTACCAGAACACGCCGGGGGCGACGTCCTCGCGGGTGTCGGTCACGGTCACGTTCGGCAGGGCGCCGGT
Organism: Microbacterium sp. ZW T5_45; assembly: GCF_044987415.1. NCBI lineage: Bacteria > Bacillati > Actinomycetota > Actinomycetes > Micrococcales > Microbacteriaceae > Microbacterium > Microbacterium sp. ZW T5_45. The sequence goes on from NZ_JBJDRJ010000046.1 coordinate 1,837, forward strand.
GAACTGACGGTACGAGGCGGTCGTGCCGTTCTCGGTGAGGGTGCTCGTGGTGCCGGCGACCGTGAGGCTCAGCGATCCGTCGTCGGTCGGAGCGATCTCCACGGAGACGTCGACGTCTCCCGTGCCGTTCTCGGTCGGGTCGGCGAAAGCGGCAACGCCCACGCCGGTGAGCAGCAGGCCCCCGACGACTCCGGCCGCGCAGCGCGCGACCATGCTCTTCTTCATCATGTGGGTTTCTCCAGTTCCTCGGCCGGCGGATGCCGTACCGAATGGGCGATCAGCACGGAGGCTGTCGGGTTCGCTTTTCAGGCATCGGGCAGGAACTGCGTGGGCGCCCTTGCCCGGCGCACTCCCCCAGTGGAGTGCAGCCGTTCCCGACTTTGTTAGCGGGAACATTGTCACTTTATGGTCCTCTCCGTGTGTGCGTCAAGTGGAAGATCGTCAGCCGCAGGACGCGGCGGCGAAAGAGGCGGTCGAGGGCTGTGCGGCGTCTGCGACCCGGACCGCGACGCTGCCGGCAGGAAGGTCTGCGAGGCGCGTACTGAGACTCGTCGACACCGACTTCCCCGCGGCGATACGCGGAAGCTCCTTGCTCCCGTACACCGTCGCTACGGACACCCCCACCGGAGTGGAGCCGGTGTTGCGGAGCGTCACCACGAGAACCGCCTTGCCCGCGACGCAGCGAGTCGTCACCGCGGACTCCACCGGCGACGCCGCCTCTGCGACGCGAACCGTGACCGACACCGTGCGGTTCTGGTGGGCCACCTCCTGCTCGCTCGAGAGCGAGAGGTCGAGCATCCCGTTGGCGCGCACATTCACCGATTTGAACCAGGAGTTGCGATCGGGGTCGAACAGGCCGCCGGCGGCGTTCCCCGTGTGCTGCTCGGGGTACGGGCGCGCGTGATAGGCGAGCACGAGGTTGCCCTCATCGTCGATCGCGAAGGAGTTGTGCCCCGGCCCGCCGTGCCCGACCCCGCCGATGCGGCCGTCGGCCGTGTCGTTCGTCGTCAGCACCGGGAAGGACACCCTCGTCCAGCTCGACGGCTTCGCGAGGTCGGCGCCCTTGGCCGCACGGAGCATGCCCAGGTCGTAGTACTTGTCGACGGTGCCACCGGAGTAGGTGATGTACGTGTAGTCGCCGTACTCGAACATGAACGGCGCCTCGACGATGCCCTGATCGGTGCCCTCGTTCGCGTCGGAGGGCGTGGGCGCGGATTTGCCGTACTCCCACGGCTGGCTGATCGAATAGATCTCGGTGAGCGCGCCGTCGATCAGCGGGACGGTGCCGATCGGGCCCATCTTCGCCTTCGCGACGAAGAGCTTCGCCGCGTTCGGCATGATCCAGTACCCCTGGGTGACGCCGTTCTCTTCGCGCTCGAGGTATGACACGTCGAACGCCGCCCCCTCGAGGACGGTCGGCTCGCCCCAGTTGGTCGGGTCGACGAGGCCGCCGGCTTCGAGCGACTCCTGCGTGCCGATGTACGGGATCAGCACGGTGTTGTCGCACCAGCCGTTGGTCGGCGCGTAGCCCTTGTTCATGCCGGCGACGATCCACCAACGTCCGTTGATCTTGTGGAACTCCTGCGCCCAGATGTAGCCGCCCCAGCCGTAGAAGGTGTTCGGGTACTGGGCGGTGCGCCCCGGCGTTCCGGCATCCGGATCGATCACGATCTGCTCCGGAGCGGCGGCGAGCCGCTCGATCGTGGTGGCCCGCTTGAGCCCGATCTTCCGGTAGGCGTAGGCGTCGATCAGCTGGCTCGACGGAGCATCCGACGGGATCTCGTAGTGCGATCCGGTCAGGTACCAGTAGCCGTCGTCCTCGTTGAAGAACAGGTCGGGATCGGCGCGGGCGTCGCTGACCATCTGCTCGGTGGCCTGCTGCACCACACCCGTCACCTCGTACTCGCCCGGCAGCGAGGTGTCGATCGCGGCGAGGTCCGCCTCATCCCACGCGACTCCGAGCTGCTTGGTCGAATCGTCGTTGTAGTCCAGGGTGACCGCGGCCGGCAGATCGGCGGCCGTGATCTCGGCACCGACCTCGACCTCGACGGTCTCGAGATCCCGCACCCCGGTGTTCTGCAGATCGACGTAGTACTCGAAGAACGTCTCGAATTCATCATCGGCGAGCGCGAAGATCGACGACTCCTGCGCGCCGACCGCGCGGATGTCGGCCGCGGTGGCCGTCCCCGGGACAGCGGATGCCGTGAGCTCGGCGATCCGCGTGACGCGGCCCTCGCCGGTCAGACGGTCGGTCCAGAACACCTTGTAGGTCGAGGCTGCTGCGTCGAAGACGATGCGGGGATCCGTGACGATCGAGCCGTCGGTGGCGATCTTCACCGCGCGCTGGTTCGTGAAGGTGGCGCCGTCGGCGGAGTCCCAGACGTAGATCGAGTCGGTGGCGTTGTTCTGCGACGAGGCCGCGGCCAACATGCCGTCGCGCTGACGCAGCAGCGTGGGGGATCCCATCTGCGCATTCGGCTTCGCCGACTGCGTGCCGTCCCATCCGACGTAGAGGATCGCCTGACCGCGGTTGAGCGGTTCCCAGGCCTCCGCGCCCTCGGCGCGGGCGGAGACGTAGAGCGCATCGGCCCGACGATCGTCGTCGTAGGCGAGGGGGTCGCTCTTGACGCCGTTCGCGACGGTGACCTCTTTGATCGAGGTCGAGATCTCTCCGCCGATCGCGAGGATGGTCGATTCCGCGGTGATCGGGGTCTCGACACCATCGATGCGCGCGGTGAGCGAGACGGCCACCTCTCCGGATGCCGGCACCGTCACGGCACCGTCGGCCGCGACGCGCTCGGCACCGGTGCCCGTGGCCGTCCAGCTCACGGCGCGACCGAGCACGCTCGACGGCAGGTCGCCGGTGATCTCCGAGGGGATCGCGAGGGCCGCCGCGGGGTCGCTCGCGGTCGGTGCGACGCCGAGGTCCGCGGGCCTGAGGGCGCCGTCGTAGATCTTCAGGTTGTCGACGAGTCCTGCGAAGTACTCCCCCGACCCCCAGTTCGCCTTTCCGACCTGCAGGATGCCGCCGCTCGCGCCGAGGATGTCGCTGAGCCGCGGTCCTGTGGTGTTCACGGCGACGCGCTGACCGTTCACGAAGAGCTGCGCGTCGGAACCCGAGAGCACGAGGTCGACGTGCTTCCAGGCGGTGTCGTTCTTCGTCACCCCCAGGTTGCCCGCGGTGTTGCGGCCGCCGCTGTTGTCGTAGCGCTCGACCGTGACCCCGGTGGTGCGGTCGAGGTAGCCGAGGTAGTGCTCGTTCCCGTAGGACTGGGCCGTCGCGTTCTCGGCCGCGAACACCGTCCACCCGGTGTTGCCCGTGGCATCGGGCTTGCTGTCGTACGAGATGGTGACGGCGTCAAGCCCTGCGAGCAGCGGGGTGCCGTCGTTCTTCGTCACGTCGAGCCAGAACGAGCTGCCCAACTTCACGGCGTTGCCGTCGACGCCGGGGACGACGGTGGCGGTGCCCTTCGTCGTGGCGACGGCCCCTCCCCCGGCGAATGTCGCGCCGGCCGTGTCGAACGTGAAGTCGGCGATCAGCGAGGGCGCCGCCGGCACCTCGGCCGGCACGGAAGGGCCTGCGGCCGTGGCCGCCGAGGGCGCGACGAGAGCGGCGCAGACGGCGACCGCGGCGATACCACCGAACAGGCGGGGCGTGATTCTCATGGTTCTCCTCGGCGTGGAATCGGTCTGCGCGGGTTCAGACGGGAGGGCGCTCATCGACACGTCGCCGCGACGTAGGGCGCGGTCTTCTGCACGGTCACGGCACGCCCCGAGATCTCGGCGTTCGCCGTGACGACGACCTCGCCGGCCTCGAGCACCGGCTGCCTGGTCGCGACCTGCTTCGACACGCTCTTGCCCGCGGCGACCGACGCGGTGACCTGGCCGTACGGGGTGACCACCGTCGCCGTCGCCGCGGCATCCGATCGGTTGGTCACCGTCGTCATGATCGACGCCTTGCCGGCGACGCAGCGCACGGCGGTCGTCACCTCGACGTCGAACACCGACTCGCGGACGATCGTCACGAGGTAGACCGTCTTCGCGGCGTGGTCCTGCGCGTACGACGTCAGCGTGACGACCGTCGGCGCGTTCCCCGGCTTGACCGTCACGGCGCGGAGCTCGCTGTCGTCGATCAGGATGCCGTCGACGTAGACGAGCCCGCTGGGCGTCGCGGGGTCGGCGTCGAGCGTCACGGTCGTCGCGTCGGCGGGAACGGTGACCGTGTACTCGGTCACACCCTCGGCGAGCGCCGGTTCGAGCGCGCCGCCCTGCACCTCCAGCTTCGACAGATCGGAGTCGGTCGAGTAGCGGTCGGAAAGCGAGGTGTACACACCGAACACGCCGCCGACGTAGCTCGACCCGTTGCCCTGGAATCGCACGGTCACGACGGGGATCTTCTCGCCCGAGGCGTCGAGCACGTACTCGCCGTTCTGGTCGCGCTTGTAACTGTCCTTCGCGGCGATGCCGTCGAGCACGGCCTGCGGGATGCGGTCGTACTGGATGTACCAGGTGCTCGCGCCCTTCGCGTTCGTCACCTGCTCGTGCTTCAGCAGCACGTCGTTCAGGTAGACGTCGAACGTCCGCCCGTTGTCGCCGCCGTAGTAGCGCGCACCCAGATAGTTCACGGGAGCCGTGGGGTCGACGATCATGTCGTACTGGAAGTACGCATCCGTTGCACGCTGCCCGTCGCGGTAGCCCTGCCCGTTGAAGACACCCACAGCCGACTTGTTGTACCGGTAGTTCTTGTCGGCCTCGCTGTTGTTGTTGTCGAACGACGTCAGCGAGTCGATGGTCGTCTCGTCGATGCGCAGCTGCTGCTTCTGCTTCAGGATCAGCGCCTGCGCCTCGGCGGAGTCCGGCTCGACGAGCGTCATGTACGTCGCGTATCGAGCTCCGTAGAGGCTGTAGTACGGCTCGAAGGTCAGCGCGGCAGCCGCGGCATCCACACCGCGCAGGCCGAAGCGCATGGTCGTCAGGCCGTTCGCATTCGCACCGTCCTCGAGACGGATGACGTTGTCGACCACGGCGGCCTTCCACGCCTCGGCGTCGGCGACGACGACGTTCGAGTTCAGCGACTTGTCGGCCGTGCTCATCTGCACCAGCACGCCCGCCGTGTAGCTCGCGTCGACGTTGGTGCGGCTCAGCTCGGTGCCCAGCAGCACGGGGCCGTAGGTGAATGCGACCCAGTTCGGGTTCTCGGTGCCGTCGCTGATCGCGACCTGGGCCGGCAGCGTGTAGACGAACTCGTCACCGGCGGCGACCTCGATCGTCAGATAGCCGTCGACCGCGGCGGAGGGATCGACGGCGTCGCCGTTGCGGGTCAGTGTCGGAGAGACGGCCCACGAGGGCACTCGGAGCTCCAGCACCGAGCCGTCGGCGACCGCGCCGCCGTCGAGCGCGGCGATCGAGATCCGCACCTCGGGGTCGGCGGGCACGTCGCCGCTCTGCGTGATCTGGAGGTTGTGCGCGGCGTCGCGGAACGTCGAACTGAAGAACTGGTTCACCCAGACCCCATCGGCATCCGTGAAGTACATCGAATCGCCGATCTTCGTGAAGCTCTCGATGCCGGTGCCGTGGTCGCACCAGAACTGGTCGAGCGGCGTCCCGAACACCTTCGCGTACCCGGCGGTCTGCGGCTGGAAGTACGTCACCATGCCCGTCTCGGGGTTCTGCGAGGCGAGGATCGTGTTGATGAAGGTGGACTCGTAGAAGTCGGCGTACTCCACACGGGGGTCGACGGCGAACAGCGCGTGGGTGAGCTTGAGCATGTTGTACTCGTTGCAGCCCTCGGCCGTCGAGTTCTCGCCGTACCCGCTGGTGACGCCGTTCGTCGCGAAGGCATACAGGGTGTCCGCGCCGTGGAAGTGCTCCGACTGGCTGTTCGCCCCGTTCGCGTAGGTGTGGTCGTCGACGACGATCCGCCAGAACTTCTGGGCGGCCGTGAGGTACATCGGCAGCGCCGCCTTCTCGGCGTCGGTGAGCGTGGCGTAGAGCGCGGGGTCGTCCATGAAGACCGTGTAGCGCTTGAGCGCCCCCACCAGCTTCGGGATCGTGGTGTTCGCGTGCAGGCCGTTCAGTACGTCCTGTCCGTTCGCGAGCTTCTGGAACAGCGCGACCTCGTCGAAGTACTCGGCCGCCCGCTTGTGGTCGGGGCTCTTCGTGATCGAGTACAGCTCGTAGAGCGCCTCGTTCATGCCGCCGTACTCTGTGTTGAGGATCGTGGCCGGGTTCGGCAGCGAGCTCGCGTAGTTCTTGACCCAGGTGCCGAAGCCGGATGCCACGGACAGGGCCTTCTCGCCCACAGCGCTCGGCGCGTACTGATAAGCGTCGAGCAGACCGGCGAACACCTTGTGCAGGTTGTAGAACGGCACGAGCAGACCGTCGGCGCCGCTGGGCAGTGCGCTCAGCGGGAAGGGCGCGACGTAGCCGGCGCTGGACGGGTTCGCGGCCGCCCACGCCTTCTGCGCGCGGTCGAGCCCGTCGACCGCGGCGGTGAGCTTGGCCAGCACCTGCTCCTTGACCTCGGCATCCGTCGTCGTCGCATACGCCTGCGAGAGTGCGGAGATGTAGTGGCCGAAGAAGTGCCCGGTGAAGCGCGTGCCGCTCGTGCGCTCCCAGCCTCCGTAGCCGGAACTCGTGGTCGGGGTGAGGCCTGCCTGCGTGTACCAGGAGTACAGGAACTTCTCCGGGTCGAGGCTCAGCAGGTACTCGACGGTCTGATCGTTCGCGTTGTCGAGGTACTCGTCGGTGATCTCAAGGTTCGCGAGTCCGGCATCGCCGAGGAACTGCGACACGGTCTCTCCTTCCGGCGACACGGTGACCGAGAACTCGCGGGTGATCGCGGCGCTGCTCCCGTACGTCGCCGAGGCGGTGAGGGTGACGGTCCGCGCCTCGTCGACGGGCGGGGTGACGTGCGCGTGGCCGGCGTCGATGTCGATCACGGTGCTGTCGGATGATGTCCAGCCGATCGTGCTGCCGGCGGCCCCCTCGGTGGTGAGGGCGAAGTCGGCTGCTACCGTCCCGGGAACGCTGAGCGCGTCGACGTCGGACTGCGCGACCACCCCCGGATCGAATGAGGCGTCGCCGCGCTGGGTCAGGGTGACGACGTCGTCGATCGTCGCGACGCCGTCGTAGAGCGCGTAGTCGTCGAGGAGCCCGCGGAGGTGCGAGCCGTTGTACTGCGGCCCGTTGTAGCCGAGCGTCTTCACCGAGGTCGACTCCGACCCGAGAACACCGGTCGCGGTGCCGGTCGCCGCATTCGGGACGGTGCTGTTCTGGCGGATACCGTTGCGGAAGAACTGCACCTGCTGGGTGTCGTGGTCGTAGGTGGCGACGACATGCGTCCATTTCCCTGCGGGGAAGAACGACGATCGCGTGCCGGGAACCGCCACCTTGTAGGGCTGGCCGGTCGAGGGCCCGATCGAGAGGGCGAGAGGCGTCGAGTCGCTCTCGCTGGTGAGGTACCAGCCATCGGAGTTGTAGACGGTCTTGCTCCAGGCGAACACCTGTTCGCCGGTCATCGTGACGCTGGGGTTGTACCAGAACGAGACCGTGAGGTCCTCGGGCTGCAGCCTCGCATCGGCGCCGAGGCGCAGGGCCGTCGAGCCGTCGAACGAGAACGCCTGGCCCCGGATGCCGGTGCCGTAGGCCTCGGTGCCCTTCTGCACTGTCACGGCGGCACCGAGGGCACCGGTGTCGGCGAGGGAGCCGTCGAAGCCGAGCTCGAGCACCTTCCCCGACTCGATGCTGAGAACGCGGTCGGCCCCCGGAGCGGGGTCGGCCGAGGCGGCGGTCGCCGTGCTGAGAACGGCCGCACCTCCGATGAGTGTGGCCACGGTCATCACGGCAGCGCCGCGGAGCCGGTCCCTCGTGAACATCATCGTTCCTCTCGCTCAGCCGGCGCAGGTGCGCGCGGCGTAGTCGGCTGTCGTCGTGGTCGAGGCACCCGAACCGGTGGCGGTCACCGTCACCTGGCCTGCGGGGATCGAAGGCTGCCGTGTCGTGACCGCGCGGCTGACCGTCTTGTCGACAGCGATCTCTGCGGATGACGTCGTCCCGAACGCGGTGGCGACGGATGCGGTGACCGCCGCCGCGCCGGTGTTGCGGATCTCGGTGACGATCACGACCTTGCCCGCGACGCATCGCGTGGACGCGGTCGCCGTGACGCTCAGCGCCGGCGCGGTGACGACCACCTGCGCCGTGACCGTGATCGCCGTGGTGCTGGCGAGTGTGCGGTCGGGTGCGTTCCAGGCGGTCGATCCGCCGGCTCCGGTCCATGAGTTGAGGTTCGCGCCGAGAGTCCGCACGATGCCGGTCACCGGGTAGGTGCCGGGAGTCGACGTGTCGACGGATGCCGTGTTCCAGTCGACCGGCTGCCCGGCCGTACCGCGGCCGTAGGCGAGCGCCACTTCGGCCTCGGCGGGAAGCGCTGCGGCGGGGTCGGCGCCGACCGCGACCTGCACCGATCCGAGGTCGCTCGTCACCGCTGCCGTGGCATCCGCCGCTCGCACCCGGTCGTACTCGGCCTTGGTCAGCGAGATCACGCCGCCGTGCTTGGTGCTGGGCGCCATGGAGAAGGTCGATGACGTCAGCTGCGTCCATCCCGCGTCCAGGTCGGTGGTCACCATCGGCCGGTAGCCGACCGTGGGGATCACGTCGACATAGAGGTACCACTTCTCATCGCTGTGGCTCTTGAACACCGCCGGACCCTCGACGCCTCCCGCGTTGCCGCCGGCCCACGCCGCTCCGATCTTCGCCTGCAGGGTCGTCCAGACGGTGCCGCTCTCCCACCAGCGCTCGGCGGTGGTCGACTCCATGTAGATCCCGTTGCCCCGGCCGTTGTCCTTGGTGATGCGATAGGTGGTGCCGTCGTGCTGGATCATCGTCGTGTCGATCGTGTTCGCGCCGGTGTTCACGAAGTCGCCGCCGTAGGAATACGTCTGCTGCGTGAAGTCGGTCGTCGCACCCCAGACCACGCGGTTGTACGAGCTGTCGCTGTGGTCGGCGGTCTGGAACACGTTCGCCGAGAAATACATGACGAACGCTCCGCGGCCATCGGGGTAGTAGTCATCGACCCACAGCGCCTCCGGTGCCCAGGCCATGCCGAGCTCGGCGGCCTTCGCACCCGACGCGTCGAGCGCGGCGTCGAAGCTGCGCGGCTCGCTCCAGGTCACGAGATCGTCGGACTCCCAGACGATCAGCTTCGTGCTCGCGTTCTTCGTCCAGTAGCACCAGCTGGTGCACGATCCGCTTCCGCCATCGCCGCCGAAGACCCGCAGATCGGTCGCGATGATGTAGTAGCGGCCGGTCTCGGGGTTGCGGGTGAGGAACGGATCACGGACGCCGGTCGTGCCCAGCTGCGAGGCGAGGATCGCGGTGCCGCCGTTCAGCGGGTCCCATTGCTCGGGGTCGTCGCCGCGCGAGACGTCGAGGTAGATCTTCTCGGCGTACCCGGCGGCGTCCTCGATGAAGTGCACCATCAGATAGCCGTAATCGTCGGTGGGTGCTGGCGCCGGTTCGATCATCACAGGGACCTCTCTCGAGACAGTGACGCCACGCACCTCGGCCGTGGCGGTGAGCGTGGTGTGCACGGCATCCGATCCGGCGGCCGGCTGTCTCACCGTGGCCGTACGGCCGTCGTCGGACACCGAGATGTCGGGAGTCGCGGACGACCACGTGATCGCGGCGGATGCCGAGCCGGGCAGCGTGGCGGCCGCATCGTCGAGCGTGAGCGGACTCAGCCCATCGACGGCGGCTTGCGCGTATGCGGCGAAAGCGTCGGCGTGCAGCTCGGCGTCGGCTGTCGAGACGTCGCCGACCTCGGATGCCGAGAGAGCTCTGTCGTAGACGCGGAAGGTCGAGACCTCGCCCTGATAGAACGGGTCCGGGTACGGCGCCCGGCCGATCGCGTTCACGGTCTGCGCGGCGATGGACGCGGGCGTGAGCGTCGTGGACGTCGTGCCGAGCAGCTGCCCGTCGACGTACAGCGAGAGGGTGTCGGCAGCTCCATCGATCACGCTGGTGATGCTGTACCAGCGGTCGGCCGTCAGCGCGGCGGGTCCTCGAGCGTTCTTCTCTCCGGTGTTCCCCGAGGTCGTGATCGCGGTGCGGGGCAGGTCGCGCACCGAGGCGAAGTAGTACGAGCTCGTGCTGTCGCTGCCGATGTTCCAGAGGAAGTGCCAGCTCGACAGCATCGCCGGGGCGAACTTCGTCTCGATCGTCACGGTCGCCGAGTCCTCACCTGCGAGGAGGCCGTCGGGCAGGCGCACCCAGTCGGCGGTGGTGCTCGTCTTCGCACCGCCGGTCAGTGTGAGCGAATCTCCCGTCCACAGGGCGTCAGTTCCGTTGACCACGGTCGCCGACCCCAGGGCAGTGCCCGCGGTGTTGGCCACCGCGGTGCCCGTGGTCTGTGTGAAGAGGTATTCGGCGAGGAGCCCGCCGCGCGGGGCGTCGGCCTCGGGCCCGGTGACGCTCTCGGCTGCGGCGGGAGCAGGGAAGGTCGCCGCGGCGAACGCGACGAGGGCGAGGGCGGAGGCGGCGCGCAGCCGCGACAGCGTCGAGCGAGAAGTCGTCATCAGGTGCTCCAGTGGTACATCATTGTTACCGGTAACCACGGAACCTAGCACACCGATCGGACGCCTGACCAGAGCAGCGTTCGGAACTCGACGCAATTTCGCCGATCCCTGTATTTCCCACTATGTGTCCGCTAACATTCCGAGGAGCCCACCCGAAGGGCACCACGACGGCCGCACTGCGCGGCGCGAAGTCAACGACGACAGGAGATCACGCTGTGAGCGCATCCCGCCCCTCCCCGACCCGGCGAAGGCGGCTCACAGCCGCCGGCATCGTCGGCACCCTCGCCGCATCGCTCTGCGCGTTCGCGCCCGCCGCCGCGATGGCCGCCGACATCCCCGCCCCGACGGCGCACTACGACATGTCGCACTCCGGCACCACGCTGTGGGACGTGTCGGGCAACGGCCGCAACGCCACCCTCACCGGCTTCACCGATGCATCGTTCGTCGACGCCGGCGGCGACGACGTGCTGCGCTTCAAGAAGGACGGTTACGCCGCCCTTCCCCAGGGACTCGTGACCGGTGGCGACAACGCCTTCACCGTCGAGTACACGGTCTCCACCCAGACCGCGGCGAACCAGTTCGGCTGGGTCATCGGCAACGGCGTCGGAGCATGGAACACCACCCAGCTCGGCAACCACGTGTTCGTGAACCCGCGCTCCGGAGAGAGCTCGTACAGCAACCAGGTGCTCTCCGGCATCCGCGTGAAGACCGCCACGGCCAACGGCGAGACGCGCCTGCCCGCCGGCGGCGGCCTGAACCCGGGGTTCACCACCCTCACCCTGGTCGGCAGTGGCAACACGCTCACGCTCTACCGCGACGGCCAGGTCATCTCGACGACCACGCACACCGCGAACCTCAGCTCGATCGTTCCGGCCTCCGGCACCCTCGGCTACCTGGGCCGCTCGCTGTACACCGGCGATGCCCTGCTCGCGGCCGACGTCACCGACGTGCGGTTCTGGGACACCTCGCTGACCGCGGAGCAGGTCTCGGCGAGCATGCCGACCGAGGCCGAGAAGCAGGCCACCACCCAGGCGCTGCTGCGCGGCGACCTGCTGCCGATCGTCACGGGCGCCAACACGAGCCTCGATGCGGTACGCACGAACCTCACGTTCCCCGCATCGTCCAACGGGGTCGCCCTCACCTGGTCGTCGTCCGACCCCTCCGTCGTCTCGAACACCGGCGTCGTCTCGCGCGCGATCACGAGCGACACGACCGTGACCATCACGGCGACTCCCGCATCCGGGTCGCCGATCACCTTCTCGGTGACCGTGGTGGCGGCATCCGCCTCTGCCGATCTCGACGCGATCGAGCTCTCCGCACGCACGACCGAGAACCTGCCGCTCGTCACGAAGGGCGCCGTCGACGGATCGACCATCACCTGGTCGTCGTCCGACGAGAGCCTGGTCACCGCGACGGATGCCGGCTACACGGCGCCGGCCGTCGGAGCGGCCGACACCTATCGCGGCGGCGGCATCGTCGAGCGCCCGGCCTACGGCACGGGCGACCGTGACGTCACCCTCACGGCGCACGCCACGCTGAACGGCACCACCCTCTCGCGCGAGTTCACCGTGACGGTCGCCGAGCACGCGCGCACTGCGCCCGACGCCGGCTATGCGAGCGCCTACTTCAAGTCCGACGGCGACGAGAAGATCTACCAGGCCGCGACGAGTGGCAATGACTTCTTCACGTTCTCGCCCGTCAACGACGGCAAGGCCGTGATCACCTCGACGACCGACACCACGGGCCTGCGCGACCCGTACATCCTGCGTTCGCACGACGGCGACAAGTACTACATGATCGCCACCGACCTCTGCATCAGCTGCGGCACCGGCTGGGGGCCCGCGCAGTCCGAAGGAAGCCTCAAGGTCGAGGTGTGGGAGTCCACCGACATGGTGACCTGGGAGCGCACGAACGGCGAGAACTCGGGCATCACGATCAACCAGCCCGAGGCCGGGATGACGTGGGCACCCGAGGCGTACTGGGACGACGACCTCGAGTCGTACGTGGTGTTCTTCGCCTCGCGCAAGTACTCCGACGCGAGCCACTCGAACAGCGACAACCTCTACGCCCGCATGTTCTACGTGACCACTCGCGACTTCCAGACCTTCACGTATCCGCCGACCACCTGGCAGGACACGGGCTACGCCCGCATCGACTCGACCGTCACGAAGATCGGCGAGTACTACTACCGCTTCACGAAGAACGAGGAGTCGGGAGCCGCCGGCACCCTCGAGGCCGGCAAGGACATCTTCCTCGAGCGCTCGACCGTGCTCACCGCACCGACGACCTCGTCGAACTGGAACGCTGACCCGACGCAGACGTGGCAGCTGACCGACACGCGCATGACCTCGCTGGAGACGGGCCAGGCCGGTGAGGGCCCCGAGATCATCAAGCTCAACGAGGGCGACCCGAACAACACCTCGGGCGACGGCTACGTGTTCCTCGTCGACAACTACAGCGCCGGCGGCTACCGGGCGTTCCTCACCACGGGTGCGGAGATCGCGTCGAGCAGCCAGGCCGACCGCCTGTCGAAGCGCGCGAACTGGAACGTCCGCCCCGCCGGCGGTCTGCCGACGAGTCCGCGCCACGGTGCCTTCGTGAGCGTGCCGCAGACCGTGCTGACCGCCCTGCACGACTGGACCGGGATCGAAGCCGTCGACTCCACCACGGCTCTCGCGATCACCGGCAACCGCGCCACGGCGACCGTGACAGCGGCCGACGGCGGAGAAGTCGCGGGCACCGTGACCTTCACCGGCGGCGCATGGAGCCAGACGGTCGGTCTGGTGGACGGCACGGCCTCGGTCGACGTCCCCGCCGGGGTCTCCGCGGTGACCACCACCTACGACGGCTACGCCGACGGCCTGGTCTCGACCTCCGTCTCGGCCGAGGTGCCGGTGAGCGCCCTGACGATCACCACGACGGCGAGCATCCGCTGCGTCGCGGGCAAGGCCCAGGTCGTCGTCTCGCTGCACAACCCCTCGGCGATCGCGGCGACCGTCACCGCGACCACGCCGTACGGAGCCAAGACGGTGACCCTTGCGGCCGGTGCCTCGACGACGGCCTCGTTCGCGAGCCGCCTGGTCTCGGTCCCCGGCGGCACGGTCGCCGTGTCGGCCACGGCATCCGGCGGTGCCACGTTCACGGGCACCGCCCCCATTCCCGCAGGCACCTGCAACTGAGCGCCTGAACCCGATCGGAGAAGAGAGATCATGACGAGTCTGCTCGCCAGGAGCATGCGGAAGGTGACGGCCGTGGCCGCTGCCGCCGCGACCGTGGTGGCGATCGGAGCCGTGTCCTCGCACACGGCCTCGGCCGCCGCCGAGGGGCCGACGCCCCTCATCCACTACACGTTCGACGCGGCATCCGGCACGTCGGTGGCGGACGCCACCGGCCACGGCTACACCGCGACCATCAAGCAGAACGGCGCGAAGGTCGAGAACGGGCAGCTCACGCTGCCCGGCGGGTCGGCGTCGAGCGCCGGCTACCTCGAGATCCCCACCGCAGGGCTGGTGGGAAAGAAGACGCTGACCGTGTCGACGTGGCTGAACGGACGAACGGGGCCGGCGAACACCGCCGCCGGCTTCATCGGCGCCCCCGTCGCCTCGGGCGCGAGCTACTCGAGCGGATACTGGCTGCTGAATCCTGCGAACCCGAGCGGCTACGTGAAGTCGGTCGTCACGAACACGGTGAACGCGGGATCGCCCTGGACCACCGAGGTGGGCGCCGGCGCGTCGAACGCCGCGACCAGCGGGGCGAAGACGCCGTCGGGCATGTCGCTCTACACGACCGTGATCGACGGCACCGGCGGAAAGCTGACGACGTACATCAACGGCGCGCAGATCTCGTCGGTCACGATCGGGCGCGACGTGTCGTCGTTCGGGTCGAACCTCGTCGCGTATCTCGGTCGGTCGACCTATAACGATGCAGGATGGGCGGGTGACATAGACGACTTCGCCGTCTACGACACGGCACTCAGCGCGACGGAGGTGCAGCAGGTGTTCTCGGACCAGGCTCTCGAACGCGCGGTCGCCTCGGTGACGGTGCCCTCGACCGCGACGAGCTCGTTCACCCTGCCGACCTCGGGCAGCGGCGCGGCGATCTCGTGGGCGTCCGACAGCACCGCCGTGCAGATCTCCGGCGGCACCGCGACGGTCACGCGCCCGGCTCCCGGCTCGGCGGATGCCGTCGCCACGCTGACCGCGACCTTCTCGGTGGGCGGGGCGGTGACGACGCGGACGTTCACCGTGACGGTGCCGGCCGAGCTCTCTGACCAGGCCAAGGCGGATGCCGACCTGGCCGCGATCACGATCGGCGACGTCGACGACATCCGCGCCTCCTTCTCGGTGCCGACGTCGGGCGCGAACGGCTCGGTCCTGAGTTGGACCGTCTCGGGCGATGCGGCCACGCTGCGCGACGGCGTGCGCGACGACGCCGCGACGGTGTCGATCACGCGTCCGACCGCCGAGGCCGCAGCGGTCGTGCTGTCGGTCACGGCATCCGTCGGCACTGCCACGGCGACCCGCGAGTTCGCACTGACCGTGCGTCCGCAGCCGGCGGAGGCCGCCGCCCCGGAGGCGTACGTCTGGGCGTTCTTCACCGGTGAGGGTGCGGGTGCCGAGCAGGTCAGCATCGCGGCGTCGAAGGGCAACGACGCGCTGCGCTGGAACACGCTGAACGGCGGCGAGCCGATCTTCGCCTCCGCTCAAGGCACCGAGGGTCTGCGCGATCCGTTCATCATCCGCTCGCACGAGGGCGACAAGTTCTACATGCTCGCGACCGACCTGAAGATCGACGGTCTCGCCGGTGGTTTCACGACCGCGCAGATCTCGGGCTCGACCCACATCGAGGTGTGGGAGTCGACCGACCTGGTGAACTGGTCCGAGCAGCGTCACGTCAAGGTGTCGACGGACTTCGCCGGCAACACCTGGGCGCCCGAGGCGTACTGGGATGAAGAGATCCAGCGCTATGTCGTGTACTGGGCGTCGAACCTGTACCCGACGACGGATGCGTCGACCCGCACCGCGGTGACGTACAACCGCATGATGTACGCGACGACCGACGACTTCGTGACGTTCTCCGAGCCACAGATCTGGTCGGATGTGCGCCGTGGCAACGGACTCGGACTCATCGACTCGACGGTCGTCGAGCAGGACGGCGTCTACCAGCGCTTCACGAAGGACGAGGCGTCGATGACGATCCGTCAGGAGAAGTCGACCGATCTGCTGGCCACGATCAGCGGTTCACTGCCGGGCACCTCGGGTGCGGCCGACGAGTGGACGCTCGTGAAGGAGAAGATCGCGACCGGGCTGCCCAACGGCGAGCCGGGCGGCACCTACTCCAGCGGTGAGGGCCCGAACGTCTTCGCCGCCAACCCGGGGGATGTGAACGGCTTCGACTGGTTCCTGTTCATCGATCAGCCCTCGTATCACGGCGGCCCGAACCACTACATCCCGTTCGGGTCGAACGACATCACGAACGGCTCGTCGTGGGAGTCGGTCGGGTCGATCCTGCGGGCGAACCTGCCGCAGAACAGCGACGGCGGCAAGCCGCGACACGGCACGGTCATCCCGGTGACGCGTGCCGAATACCAGACGGTGCTCGAGGGCTTCGCGCCCGAGATCGCGGTGGCGGAGGTCGCGCCTCTCGCGGTCTCGACGAAAGCCGGCACCGCGCCCGTGCTGCCGAAGGCGACCCTGACGACGGCGAGCGGTACGACCTCGACGGTCGATGTCGCGTGGGAGGGTGTCGACCCCGCCGACTACGCCGGCGCCGGCACCTTCACGGTGAACGGTGTCGCGCAGGACGCCTCACGGATGCCGGTCACCGCGACGGTCACCGTCACCCCCGGCGTCGGCCTGGATGTCACGACGCGTTGCGTCGCGGGCAAGGTCGTCGTCGCGGCGACGGTCGCCAACGCAGGGGCGGATGCCGCACGCGTCACGGTGTCGTCCGCCTTCGGCGAGAAGGTCGTGGACCTCGCGGCCGGCAAGAGCTCGACGGTGTCGTTCACCACGCGCGCGGCGTCCGTCGCTGCGGGCGAGGTCACGGCGACCGTGTCCGGTTCGACCGTGTCGGCTCCGTTCTCGGCGAAGGGCTGCTGACCGGTTCCTCCCTGGGCGCCCCCTGTTCTCCGGAGCAGGGGGCGTCCTGCTGTCCGCGGCGGTCATGTCGAGGCGCTGAGGGATCAGAAACGCTGCTCCCCACGCCATCCGGGCTGCACTTTTGATCCACCACCCCAGGCCGCTCGTCCCACGCGATGACGATGGATCACAAACGCTCCTCCCTACGTCATCCGGGGTGCACTTTTGATCCATCACCCCCTCTGTGGCGACGATCGACCTCACATCCCGGACACGATCAGAACGGCGGAAGCTCCTCATCGGCGCGCGCGGGTGCCCCTCCGACGCCGCTCACGTTCACGACCGGAATCTGATCGACGTAGGTCCGTCCGGTCGGGCTGGTCCAGGCGAAGAGTCCGCCGCCGATCTGCTCGACGACCCAGGGCGTCTGATGCTTCATCACATGATGTCGACGGCACAGCGCACCGAGGTTGGCGGCATCCGTCGGCCCGCCCCTGGCCGCATCTTCGGTGTGATCGATGTCGCATTCGCGGGCGAGATACCCGCATCCGGGGAATCGACATCGCTGATCGCGGGCGATCAACCACCGCCGGAGCTCTGCGGACGGGCGATAGCGATCGACCGCGAGGATCGCGCCCGTCGAGGGATGGGTGAACACTCTCTCCCACACCGGCGCCGCCGCCGCGATGCCCCGGGCGGTGGCACCGTCGATCGGCATCCGTCCGTCGAGCTCGGCCGGAGCCCCGCCGAGCCCCATCAGCGTGGTCAGCGGCACCGTGATCGACACCGCTCCGCGCACGTCTGCCGAGCTCCCCTCGGGGTCATGCTCCGCAGCGGCGCCGGTCAGCAGCAGATCGAGAGCGATGTCGCATCGCACTTCGTCGAGGGTGCGCTGATCTCCGGTCTCGGCCCGGGTCGCGCGATCATCGACACAGGCGATCCCGAGTGCCGTGAGCCGCTCGTACGCGCCCCGCACGAGCGCCGCCGGCCCCAGGAGCCCGAGCTCGGCCATGCCGTCGGCGCGTTCCCGCACCCAGACCCGGCGGCCGCGGCGTGCCTGGCGATGACGCTCGTCGACCGACCGCGGCTGAAAGCGCTCGGCGACCCGCCGCGCCATCCGCGCCACGCGATTCGACGAGGTCGACCGCGCGAACTCGATCATCTGCGCGGAGTACGCGTCTCGCGATTCGGCATCGTCGATGTGCGCGCCGGCCTCGATGATCACGCGCGCGTGGCCCGCGCTGATGAGGCCCGCGCCCTGTGCCCGCCAGACGCGAGGGAAGGCGATCACCTTGTCATCGGCGTCGCCCATCTGCCGCTCCACCAAGCGGTCGCTCATACGCAGAGCGGCGGCGAACTCGGTCGCCACCGTGCGCCCGGCGAGGTCGAGCAGGTCGGCGGCCTGCGACGCGCTGACCGGCTCAGCGCTCTCACGCGCCGCGCTCTCGCCGATCTCGCCGGCGAGCCGGGAGCCGAGCGCGAGCAGACCCTCTTTCACCGCCAGCATCTGGTTGATCGTGCGGTCGACGTCGACGAGCATCCCGGTGATCGCGGTGAGCGCGCCCACCTGCTCGGAGTCCATCTCGACCACGACCGTCATAGCTGCATCTTCCTCGGGGCTACCGACATTCCGACCCGCTCGGGGCTCAGAAAGGCCCACTTCACGATAGGAATTCTGATATTCCGAAAAATGATCTCGGGTTGCCGTCCAGACGACGACCGACGAAAGATCAGAAGTCCTCCTCCCGGCGGCATCCTGGCTGCACTTTTGATCCATAAGCGGCGTCCGATGGCTCGCACGCGCCCGTCTTCCCGCATGACGACGAGGGATCAGAAACGGCTCTCCCGTCGGCATCCGAGCAACACTTCTGAGCCATCATCGCGCTGCACCGACGGCATGCAGAACCACGCCCCGCTACCCTGGCCACGATGAACCTGCATGCCGACGAGATCACGATCGACATCGACACGGTGCGCGCGCTGATCGCCCGGCAGTTCCCCGAGTGGCGCGACTCCGAGATCCGCCCGGTCGACGCCGAGGGCACGGTGAACTCCATCTTCCGGATCGGGGACGACAAGACAGCCCGCTTCCCCCGCACGCCCTCGGATGCTCAGACGACCCGACTCGAGCGCGAAGCCGAGGCGATGCGCGAGTTCGCTCTGCAGTCCCCGTACCCTGCGCCGGTTCCGCTGGCGATCCGGCGACCGGATGCCGGCTACCCGATGCCCTGGACCGTGCAGACCTGGGTGCCCGGTCGTATGGCCGACGCCGACGCCGTCGCCCGCTCCCCCGCGTTCGCTCGGGATCTCGCGGCGCTGCTGCGCGCGCTGCGCTCGGCGGACACGCGGGGACGGACGTTCTCGGGCGACGGCCGCGGCGGCGACCTGCGCGATTCTGACGAGTGGATGCAGACCTGCTTCCGTGAGAGCGAGGGTCTGCTGCCGATCGATGAGCTTCGCCGGATGTGGGCCGGGTTCCGGGAGCTTCCGCGCTCCGATCCCGATGCCATGACGCATGGCGACCTCACCCCGCAGAACCTCCTGATCGACGGGGAGCGGCTGAGCGGCGTGCTCGACTCCGGCGGGTTCGGCGCGGCCGACCCCGCCCTCGATCTGGTCGCAGCGTGGCATCTGTTGGAGGCCGATGCTCGCCAGGTGCTGCGCGACGAGCTCGACGTCGACGACCTGCAGTGGCGACGCGGAGCAGCCTGGGCGTTCCAGCAGTCGATGGGTCTCGTCTGGTACTACCGGCAGACCATGCCGTCGATGAGCACGCTCGGGCGGAGCACGCTGACCAGGCTGCAGGATGCCGTCACGACGATCACCTGAGAACACGAGAGGAGCCCGACGAGCACGCCCCCGGAAGGGACGCACCCGTCGAGCTCCTCGCGAGGAACGGACGGCGTGCCGGCAAGGAACCGGC
The DNA here is from genome assembly GCF_044987415.1 of Microbacterium sp. ZW T5_45. Taxonomy (NCBI): domain Bacteria; kingdom Bacillati; phylum Actinomycetota; class Actinomycetes; order Micrococcales; family Microbacteriaceae; genus Microbacterium; species Microbacterium sp. ZW T5_45. The sequence continues at coordinate 21,414 of NZ_JBJDRJ010000046.1, forward strand.
TGAGAAGACCTCAGCCGAGCGACAGCGCCGACCAGGAGACCGGCGGCAGCGTGACGGTGAGCGTGCCGTCCGCGAGCGCGACCGTCTCGTTCGGCGTGACGGTGACGCGCTCCTGGTTCTCCAGGGTGTTGGCCGCATACACGTCGGCATCCGTCAGCGTGTGCGTCTCGAGCACCGACACGTCCCCGAGACCCGCCACATCGATCGTGACGGTGATCGACTCGGTGGTGCTCCGGTTCACGAGGAACACCGCGGAGCGGCCGTTCTCGGCGTCGTGCGTCGCGACGGCATCCACCAGCGGCACCTCGCCGAAGCGGGCGGTCTGGTAGGTCGGCGAGTCCAGCTTCAGCTCGAGCGACTCGCCCTGAGCGAGGCGCGAGGTGATCGAGAACGGGAAGAACGTCGTCTGCCGCCAGGCCGGGCCTCCCGGCTCGGTCATGATCGGCGCGATCACGTTCACCAGCTGCGCGAGCGACGCGCTCGTCACGCGATCGGCGTGCTTGAGCAGCGAGATCATCAGGTTGCCGAACACGACGGCGTCGACGACCGAGTACACGTCCTCGAGCAGACGTGGAGCGACCGGCCAGTTGTCGATGCCCTGGACCTTGTCGACGCCGTGGTAGCGGTCGATGTACCAGACGTTCCACTCGTCGAAGGAGATGTCGATCTTCTTCGACGAGTGCCGCACGGCGCCCACGTGGTCGGCGGTCGCGATCACCGTGTCGATGAAGCGGTCCATGTCGACGGCCGAGGCGAGGAACGAATCGATGTCCCCGCCCTTCTCTTCGTAGTACGCGTGGCACGAGATGTAGTCGACGTCGTCGTAGGTGTGGTGGAGCACGACGCGCTCCCACTCGCCGAACGTCGGCATGTCGGCGGCCGACGAGCCGCACACCACGAGCTTCACATCGGGATCGAGCTGACGCATGCCCTTCGCGGTCTGCGAGGCGAGCTTGCCGTAGTCGTCGGCGGAGCGGTGACCGAGCTGCCACGGCCCGTCCATCTCGTTGCCCAGGCACCACATCTCGATCGCGAACGGCTCGTCCTTGCCGTTCGCGCGGCGCTGCTCGCTGAGCGCGGTGCCGCCGGGGATGTTCGCGTACTCGAGCAGGTCGAGCGCTTCGAGGGTTCCGCGGGTGCCGAGGTTGACGGCGAGCATGAGGTCGCTGCCGACCTTGTCGAGCCAGGACGAGAACTCGTGGAGCCCGACCTCGTTCGTCTCGGTCGAGTGCCAGGCGAGGTCCAGGCGACGGGGACGCTGCTCCCGCGGACCCACCGAGTCCTCCCAGCGGAAGCCCGAGACGAAGTTGCCGCCGGGATAGCGGATGGTCGTCACGCCGAGCTCGCGCACCAGATCGATGACGTCCTGACGGAAGCCCTCGGCATCCGCGGTCTCATGACCGGGCTCGTAGATCCCGTCGTAGACGTGGCGCCCGAGGTGCTCGACGAAGCCACCGAACAGGCGCCGCTGGATGCGCCCCGTGACGAAATGCGGATCGATGGTCAGCTGGGCAGCGGTCATTGCTGGTTCCTTTTCTTCATTTTCTGGGCGAAGCGTGGGCGCATCCGTCGGGTTCATGCGACGGCTGTCCGCAGCACCGGGTCGACGACGTCGCGTTCCGGACCGGTCAGAGTCACGGACGCGGAACTCGCGAGATCGCCGACGGAGAGTCCCGACGAGAGAATTATCTCCCCCGGCTCGACGATGCGTCGGCGCGCGATGCCGGTGAACGAGAAGCGATCGGCGTGCAGGATGAAGGTCACCGCGGTGCTCTCCCCCGGCTGCAGAGAGACTCGCGAGTAGCCGACGAGCTGCTGCACCGGCCTGGTCACCTGCGCCACAGGATCGGCGGCGTACAGCTGCACGACGGTCTCGCCTGCGCGGTCGCCGGTGTTCGCCACGGTCGCCGTCGCGACGACCGTCCCGTCCGTGGGGACCTCCGCACTGTCGAGCGTGAGGCCGGTCACCGCGAAGGACGTGTACGACAGACCGTGTCCGAACGGGAAGGCCGGAGCGATCGACAGGTTGCTGATGCGATCGCCGTCCTGTCCGAGCGGCGGCGCAAGGTAGGTGTACGGCAGCGCGGCGGCCCCGAACGGCACCTGCACCGGCAGGTGCCCGCTGGGATTGACCGCGCCCGTCAGGATGCGGGCGAGGGCGCCGGCCCCCTCGACACCGGGCATGAAGGCCTGGAGGATCGCCGACGCCCGATCCACGAAGCGGCCGATGGCGTACGGCCGCCCCGACAGCACGAGCAGCACGACAGGGGTTCCCGTGGCGAGCACGGCGTCGACGAGTCGCGCCTGCTCGCCGGGGAGATCGAGGGATGGGGCGTCCGATCCCTCACCAGAGGTGCCCTTGCCGAACATGCCGGCGTGATCCCCGACGACGACGACGGCGACCTCGGCGTCCGCCGCTGCGGCAGCCGCGCGGGCGATCTCCGCCTCGTCGGCAGGTCCCTGCAACGGGCAGCCGCGCTCCACGACGACCTCGACGGAGGGAAGAACGGCGCGCACGGCATCCGGAAGCGACATCGCCTCGACTCCGAGACCGAATTCCGGATGCCGGGACAGCACGTGGACGGGGAACGAGTATGCACCGAGCATCGCGCTCGCGTCGTCAGCGCAGGGCCCGATGAGCGCCACCTTCTGCGACGACGTCGACAGCGGGAGGATGCCGCTGTCGTTCTGCAGCAGCACCACGGACTTCTCGGCCAGACGGCGCGCGATGTCGCGGTTCTCGGCGCTGTCGAGATCGTGGTCGATCGGCTCGGCGGGCCGCCAGTCCTCGTCGAGGAGTCCCAGCTCGACCTTCTGCCGCAGCACGCGGCGCAGAGCGGTGTCGATGTCGGCGGCCGTGCGGTCCGGTGCAGGGTCGTCGGTGTGCAGCTCCAGGAACGCCGAGATGTCGGGAAGCTCGACATCCATGCCGGCGTGCAGCGCGAGTCGACCCGCGTCCGCCATGGATCCGACGACTCCGTGCTTGGACTTGAGGAAGGCGACGGCCCAGTAGTCCGAGACGACGGTGCCCTCGAAGCCCCACTCGCCGCGCAACAGCTCGGTCAGCAGCCAGCGGTCGGCCGCGGCAGGCACCCTGTCGGTCTCGGTGTACGAGTTCATGACGCTGCGCACGCCGGCGTCGCGCACGGCCATCTCGAACGGGGGCAGCACGAGATCGCGGAACTCGCGCTCCCCCATCGACACGGGTGCGTGGTTGCGCCCGCCCCGCGAGGTCGCGTGGCCGGCGAAGTGCTTGAGCGTGGCGATGACGCCGCCATCCTGCAGACCCTCGACGTAGGCGGATGCCAGGGTGGCGACGACGTACGGGTCCTCGCCCATCGTCTCCTCGACCCGACCCCACCGGTAATCGGTCACGACATCGAGCACGGGCGAGAGCCCTTGATGCACGCCGACGGCCGCCAGGTCGCGGCCGATCGCGTGCCCCATCTCCTCGACGAGCCCCGGGTCGAACGTGGCCCCCCAGGCGAGTGCGGTCGGATAGACCGTGGCCCCCAGCGCGGTGAAGCCCGTCAGGCACTCCTCGTGCACCATGGCGGGGATGCCGAGCCGCGTCGCGCTCTGCAGGTGCTGCTGCGCATCTCGGATCTGAGTCATGCCCGCACGAGCGGTGACGGGCAGGGTTCCGAAGACCCGGGTGAGCTGTCCGATGCCGTCCTGCACAGCCTGCGGGAACGGCGCGCGTCCCCGTGAGAACACGTCCTGCATCGGCGCGATGATGTCGTCGGACCCGCGCTCGTCGGCCCAATAGGAGCCCAGCTGCGCGATCTTCTCCTGCGGAGTGAGCTCGGAGATCACCGCATCCACCCGCGCCTCGACATCGACCGTCGGGTCTCGCCAGATCTCGCCCGCCATGCAGGAACTCCTTCGATTCAGACCGCTCGGGTTCGATTTCGGTCACGACCGCACATCCGGACTTGACAAGAGTCACGCCCCGAATGCAACGTTGTAAAAACAATCTTGGACGGAACGACACCGGTTCTGTCAAGACGACGCGCAACATCGCGTGCAAACCCAGATCACCGTCGATCACGAGAGGGCCACCGGATGAAGAAGCTGCTCTACAACCAGCGCCTCGCACCGTACCTGTTCATCCTGCCGTTCCTGCTCACACTCGTGATCTTCTGGCTCATCCCGGTCGGTCGATCCGTGATCATGAGCTTCCAGGAGGTCCTGTACGGCGAGGCGTCGTTCATCGGCACGAAGAACTACGAGCGCCTGTGGCGCGACGGAGTGTTCTGGAAGGCCATGTTCAACAGCATCCGCTACATGGTGCTGACGATGATCCTGCTGGTGCCGATCCCGATGGTGCTCGCCGCGATGATCAACTCCCGCGTCGGCAGCGACCGGGTCAAGACCATCTTCAAGTCGTCGCTGTTCGTGCCGGCCCTCACCTCGGTCGTCGTCGCCGGAATCGTCTTCCGCCTCATGTTCGCCGAGACCGAGTCGGGTTTGATCAACCAGGTCATCGAGTTCTTCGGCTTCGGCCCTGTGCGCTGGCTGCGCGAGGACCTGACGGGTCTGACCGCGCTGCTGCTGCTCGCCATGTGGCGGTGGACGGGTGTCAACACCATGTACTTCCTCGCGGGCATGCAGGCCATCCCCACCGAGTACTACGAGGCCGCGTCGATCGACGGCGCGAGCAAGATCCAGCAGTTCTTCCACGTCACGCTTCCGAACCTGAAGCCGACGATCGTCTACGTCACGACGATCAGCGTCTACGGCGGTCTCGCGATGTTCCTCGAGAGCTTCATGCTCTACGCCGGCAACAACTCCCCCAACAACCAGGGACTCACGATCGTCGGATACCTGTACCGCAAGGGCATCCAGGAGAACGATCTCGGCTTCGCGTCCGCCGTCGGCGTCGTGCTGCTGGTGCTCGTCCTTGCCATCAACCTCACTCAGCTCACCGCCACGGGAACGTTCAAGAAGGAGTCGACGCGATGACCGCCACGCAGACGATCACCTCCCCCGACAGCGCGAAGCGCCCGACTCCCGCAGGCCCGCGTCCTCGTATCACCGCGCGCACGGCATCCGTCATCCAGAGCGTCCTCCTCATCGCCATCGCGGTGGTCGCCCTGATCCCCATCGTGGCGATCTTCATCGGCACGTTCCAGAACGGCAACGACGTCATCCGCAACGGCATCTCGTTCGCGATCGACGTCGCCACACTGAACTTCGACAACTACGTGATGCTGTTCACCGACTCGGGCTACTACTTCCAGTGGTTCTGGAACAGCCTCTGGGTGACGACGGTGCAGGTCGCAGGAACGCTGCTCGTCAGTTCGTTCGTCGCGTACGGCTTCGCCATGTACGAGTTCCGCGGCAAGCGATTCGGCTTCCTGCTCGTGATCATCCTCATGACGATCCCGTTCGAGATGCTGATGCTTCCCCTCTACGTGCAGGTGAACGAGTTCGGCGCCGCCGACCAGTACTGGATCGTCGTCCTGCCGTTCCTCGCGCAGGCGGTGACGATCTTCTTCTTCCGGCAGTACTTCCTGGGGATCCCGAAGGAGCTCCTCGAGGCCGGTCGCGTCGACGGGGTCAGCGAGTTCGGCATCTTCTTCCGTCTCGTCGTTCCGATCGCCCGACCCGCCTTCGCGGCGATGGCGATCCTCAATGGGATGACCATCTGGAACAACTTCCTGTGGCCGCTGCTCGTGCTGCGCTCGCCCGACAAGTTCCTCCTGCCCATCGGTCTGAACACGCTGCTCACCCCTTACGGCAACAACTACGAGCTGCTCATCATCGGATCGTTCTTCTCGCTCATCCCGTTGCTGATCCTGTTCTTCGCCTTCCAGCGCTTCTTCGTCCAGGGGATGACCGCTGGTGCCCTGAAGGGCTGACCCGAACCTCTCCATCCCGCACGACCTCCATCCCGCAGTACCCCCATCCGCACTACCCAACACAGTCAGGAGTACCACCATGCGAATCCGCAGGATTCTCGCCGCAACGGTCGCGGCAGGTCTGGCCGTCGGCGCCCTGTCCGGCTGCACATCCGGCAGCACAGATGCGAACGACGGTGCCGAGGACGGCACCACCACGCTCGACATGTGGGTTTTCGCCGAGCTCCACGGCCAGGTCTACGAAGAGATGGCCGAAAAGTGGAACGAGCAGAACCCCGACAAGCAGATCGACCTCAACATCACGGTCTACCCCTATCAGGACATGCACGACAAGCTGCTGCTCGCCGTGAACTCCGGTGAGGGCATGCCCGATCTGGCCGACATCGAGGTCGGCAAGTTCCGCAACTTCGTCAAGGGCGACAACCCGCCGCTGTACGACCTCACCGAGGCCGCGGCACCGTACAAGGACGACATCGTCCAGGCTCGTCTCGACCTCTACACCCGCAACGGCAAGATCTACGGCTACCCGACCCACGTCGGCGCCTTCGTGGCGTTCTACAACACCGAGCTCCTCGAGGGCGCGGGCATCGATTACACGACGATCAAGACGTGGGACGACTTCTCCGCGGCCGGCCAGAAGTACAACCAGGACACCGGCAAGGCGTTCAGCGTCGCGAGCACCGGCGTGTTCTTCACCGAACCCCTGGCGATCGCCCAGAACGGCGGGCAGCTCTTCGACGACGACGGCATGGGGTCTCCGACGGTGGACAGCCCCGAGGTCGTCAAGACCATGGAGATGTTCCAGACGATGAAGACGATGAAGGAGGCCGGTGCGATCTCGACCATCCCCGGCGGCAGCCCCGACGATGAAGAGGCGTACGGCGCCATCAACGCCGGCGACTACGCGGCGATCGTGTACCCGGCGTGGTACACCTCTCGCTTCGTGGACTACATGCCCGACCTGGCCGGCAAGATCGCCATCGCTCCTGCACCGCAGATCGAAGGCTCGGATGTCCTCACCATCGGTGGCGGGGGAACCGGCACCACGGTCCTGCGCGGCACCGAGCACGAGGAGCTGGGTGCCGAGTTCCTCGCGTACGCCAAGCTCTCCCTCGACGCGAACATCGCGGTCTGGGAGACCCTCGGCTTCGACCCGGTGAACATGTCGGTCTGGGAGGACGAGTCCGTCACCAAGAATCCCGAGAACAAGTTCAACAAGTACTTCACGACGAACCTGTTCGACGTGCTGAACTCGGTGAAGGACGGCATCGGTCACTTCGGCTCGTTCGCGAACGACAACCTGCCCGTCGTCGACAACCAGTTCCGCAACATCACGCTGAACGAGATCTACGAGAACGGCACCCCTGCCAAGGATGCTCTCGAGCAGGCGCAGTCGGACATCGAGAACGAGATCGGCTGATCGGACTCGCTTCGGGAG